>CAIYVS010000756.1 GCA_903929655.1 uncultured Bacteroidota bacterium
CTTTTAAATGTAGATTGCTTAATAAAATGAATGATTTGGGAATGCCTAAAAGTTACCGAGTCACGTAAAGAAAATTAAAATTTAACTTGACGGCTCCTAAACAAGAGCCATGCAACAAAGTCATTTGGATTTAGGAATTACTTAATTGTTATTTGACATTTGGATTTGATTATCTTTGCCATATGATCCTTTCCGACAGCAGAATTCTTGAAGAAATTGAAAAAGGCACTATTGTGATCGAGCCTTATGACCGTAAACACCTGGGAACAAACTCATATGATGTGCACCTGGGCAAATACCTTGCCGTGTATAATGATAATATACTGGATGCCAAGAAGCACAATAAAGTTTCTCATTTTGAGATACCTGTAGAAGGTTATGTGCTTTTGCCGGGCATATTGTATTTGGGTGTTACGGATGAATATACAGAAACGCATGCCCATGTGCCTTTCCTGGAGGGCAAATCGTCTACCGGGCGCTTAGGTATTGATATACATGCCACAGCAGGTAAGGGAGATGTGGGTTTTTGCAATTCGTGGACCCTTGAAATATCCTGTGTGCACCCGGTGCGTATTTATGCGGGTATGCCGATAGGGCAATTGATCTATTTCCCGGTTGAGGGTGAGATACTGCACAAGTACAACAAGAAAGTGGGCGCCAAATATAATGAGCGTACTGTAAAGCCCGTGGAGAGTATGATGTGGAAGAATGAGTTTTAGGAACATTTCTCTGCATGCGCATGCAAAGGTGTTTGCCATGATATTTTGCTGTCTTCGTTAAAAAATGCAGATTCTTTTGCGGGGTTCATTTGACAATAATTTTTGTGGCATGATACAAACTGCTTCTTAAAAGCCAAAGCATTAGCAAATTGCCGGATTATCAAATTATGTAAGTATTTTTAGGGCATTCTATATAGCGAAAGATGAGTATGAAAAATAACTATGTGTGCATCATGGCCGGGGGGATCGGCAGCCGGTTCTGGCCTGAAAGCCGTACACAGCACCCTAAACAATTTCTTGACTTGTTGGGCACTGGCCGCTCACTGATACAATGGACCTACAACCGTTTCAGTAATATTTGCCCCAAAGAGAATATTTATTTTATTACCAATGAGAGTTATATAAAGACCCTTAAAGATCAGATACCAGAGATAAATGATGCCAATATTATAAGTGAACCGTCACGGAAGAATACTGCGGCTTGTGCTGCTTATTTTGCACATAAAATGATGTCACTGAATAAAAAGGCCAATATTGTTATGTCACCAGCTGACCACCTGATCATGGATGAGCATGCTTTTGAGCGCACCACCCAGGAAGCGCTGGAGTTTGTTGCTCAACATAATGCGTTGCTGACCATGGGCATAAAACCCACCAGGCCTGATACAGGTTATGGTTATATACAGTATGACCCCGAGGAGGAACTGGATAAAGTATACAGGGTAAAAACATTTACAGAAAAGCCTTCCCTTGAACTGGCGCGCACTTTTTTGAAGAGCGGTGATTTTTTGTGGAACTCGGGCATTTTTGTATGGAATGTAAATACCATTATGGACTCGATGGAAAAGTACCTGCCTGAAATGCACGAGGTTTTTCTGCAGGCCACGGATGTTTATAATACTCCGGCTGAGCACGATGTAATTGCCAACCTATATACGCAATGTGTGAATACGTCTATAGACTATGGTATTATGGAAAAAGCCAAGAATGTGTATGTGATTCCATCTTATTTTGGCTGGTGTGACCTTGGTACATGGGAATCGGCTTATGAGAATTCTGAAAAAGATTACCTGGGAAATGCTGTTTTCGGAGATAATGTAATGATCATAGATGCATCGGAGTGCATGGTAAAAGCGCCGAAAAATAAACTGGTGCTGATACAGGGACTGGAGAAGTTTATTGTGATAGATACGAAAGATGTATTGCTGATCTGCGAGCGCAGCAGGGAGCAACAGATAAAAGAATATGTGGCAGAGGTGAAACGTAATAAAGGGGATAAATATTTATAGCGTCATATCATGCAATTTCCACAAAAACATTCGGCGACCGGGACTACTATTTTCACTGTGATGAGTGCGTTGGCACAGCAGTACGATGCCATTAATTTGTCGCAGGGGTTTCCGGATTTTCCGATTGATGAGGGACTTGCAAAATTGTTGTATGATGCTGCCAAAGGGAATTATAACCAGTATTCGCCCATGCCGGGGCTGCCCATGTTGAGGCAGGCAATATCTAAGAATTTTAAGAGGCGCTACGGCCTGGATGTGGATAGTGATGCTGAGATAACAGTGACACCCGGCGCTACTTATGCTATTTATGCTGCATTTACTGCGGTGCTGCAGGCAGGTGATGAAGTGATTGTGCTGGAGCCAGCTTATGACAGCTATATACCTAATATAGAAATGAACGGGGCCAAGGCGGTACCTGTTCCATTATCTGCGCCTGATTATAGTGTAGACTGGAGAAAAGTGGAGCAGGCTATTACACCAAAGACAAAAGCAATCATCGTAAATACCCCGCATAATCCTACAGGTGCCATATGGCAAAAGGATGACTGGGATGCTTTGGCCGACTTGGTAAGGGATACAGATATTGTCATCGTTTCGGATGAGGTATATGAACAGCTTGTTTTTGATGGGGAGCAGCATTATAGTGTGTTGCAACATGAGGAATTAAGAGCAAGAAGTTTTGCGATCTATTCGTTCGGTAAGGTGTTTAATAATACAGGATGGAAGATAGGTTATTGTATAGCCCCGCCTGAGTTTACCAGAGCTTTCAGGCAGGTGCACCAGTTTATGGCTTTTGCTGTGAATACGCCTGCACAGTATGCACTTGCACAGCACCTGGGCAATGAAGCCAATGCGCCGGTGCATATTATGATGCAGCAAAAAAGGGATTATTTCCTGGAGCTAATAAGACAAACCCCTTTTACGATACATGAGGCTGCTCTGGGCTCCTACTTCCAGGTGGCGAGTTATGAGCGCATCAGCGATATGCCTGATATGGAATTTGCCCAGTGGCTTACCAAAGAATATGGTGTGGCAACTATACCTGTAAGCGCTTTTTACAAAGACAAGAAAGACGATAAGATCATACGTTTTTGTTTTGCCAAAAAAGAGGAGACTATAAAGTCGGCTATTGAGCGGCTGAGTGGTTTGAGGGCATTATAAAAAATTTAACCGCAAAGACGCAAAGAATATATAGTTAGTGGAAATAGAGCGGTAAATAGTCGTAACTGAGTTTGGCGATTAGGGCCAGTACTACTACAATAAAAAAGACCCTGATAAATCCGCTTCCTTTTTTGAATGCTATGTGAGCACCGAGGTAATTGCCTGCCATGTTTGATGCCGCAACAGGCAGGGCTATATGCCATACAATTGCTCCTTTGACAAAGAAGAAAATAAGTGCCGCGAAACTAGTGACACAATTCAGCAGTTTTGCATAGGCATTGGCATGGAGGAAATCGTAGCCAAATAAAACGATGTAAGCAAAAATTATAAAACTGCCCGTGCCTGGCCCTATGAGCCCATCATAAAAGCCAATGATACCACCCGTGCCTATAGAGAATAAATAGTAACGAATGTTGGAGATGCTTTTGTGCTGATGGTGCAAACCCAGGTTTTTTTTGAGGATGGTGTAGACCAGCACCAATAAGAGCATGCAAATAATAAAAGGCATGAATTGCTCTTTGCGGATGAAACTGACCAACAAAGCCCCGCTAAAGGAACCTATAAAAGCGCTGATGATTGCCGGGCGCAAATGCAGCCAGTCTATTTTTACTCTTTTTACATAACGTATGGTTGCTACTATGGTGCCTAAAAAAGAGGCTGTTTTATTGCTTGCCAGTGTTTGAACGAGTGAGAGTTGAGGTTGAAGGATGAAGTAGGCAGGTAATTGTATCAGGCCACCGCCGCCAACAATGGCATCGACAAAGCCGGCGAGGAAGGCAAAACAACACAACAATATCAGGACCATGATTCGCCTGATTTAAGGGTTAGAATGATGGGGCACATGATTACCATGTTTTAAAATTAGTTTTTTGTTTGGTTTTCTTTAAGGTTTGTTGGTGAAACTAAATAATTCTACATTTATATTTATAAATAAACTTTGCGGGATGAAAAGGATAACAGGAGTTTTACTTGTAATGCTTGTTTTAAGTGCTTGCTATAATCGTAATGCAACTGATCTTTATCCGAGTTCTGGTACATGTGATACCAGTATCGTAACCTATTCGGGAACGATTTTGCCTATTATGAACCAGCATTGTGCAGTAAGTGGCTGTCATACCGGCCAGGGTTCTGCTAATAATTTAAATTATGCTCATTATGCAGACCTTGCAGTAGTGGCAAGTAACGGGCAATTGATACCTGCTATAGAACATGGTAATACTCCGTCTCCTATGCCTAAAAATTTACCTATGCTGGATGCCTGCACTATTAATAAAATAGTACGCTGGGTGCATGAGGGGTACCCGAATAATTAGGTAATGTGAAGGCCAAGGAAAGTGACTATTATTCTACTAATGTCTTTCATATATTTACAATAAAAAACACAATGAATATTTCTGATATTGCTGATCGCCTCGCAGAACTTTGTCGTAAGGGGGAATTTGAAACTGCTCAAAAGGAATTATATGCGGATAATGCACTTAGTATAGAGCCACACGCAACTCCAGATTTTGAGAAGGAAGTAAAGGGCTTAGCTGCTATACTGGAAAAAGGGCGCAAATTCCAATCTATGACGCAAGAAGTTCATAAACGTGAAGTTTCTAATCCTTTAATATCAAACAATTCATTTGCCTTTACTATGCGCATGGACATTACTATGAAGGAGCACGGACGGATGGATGTGACGGAGCTTTGTGTTTATGAGGTAAAGGATGGCAAAATAGTTTCGGAGCATTTCTTCATGTAAATGGGGTTTTAAAAAGCTGTGGGGTAAAACTTATACACAATCTAATTTCCCATACTTTCCCGTAATTTCCCATTTTTGCTCATCATTTTCACTGCATGTAAATTGCAAGATGCTTTCCTGTAAAGGATTTCAGGCTATTATTTCCCATTTGCCCGTGCGCCAGGCTTTTGAGAAATTTCAGATGACAAATGTGGATAGTAAAACCCCGGTTTAATGACAGGCATAGTGCCTTTATGATATTTTAGATTTTTTCAAAGAACTTCTATGATACTATTTCTGCCAAAATTACAATGACAGAATAGCCCACTATTATTGCGCAATTTATATGCCAGAGCGGGGAAATTGTGGATATCTTTCCAAAATGGCAGGAGGCTGGATTTTTTAACACTGAAAGCCAGTCGGGATATTTCGCCCATCATGAGACGGCAATCTGAGATTAATTCGGTCATAAATATTTTTCAATGGCCTCATTGATATTAGTTGCACACCACCATGACGGAATCGGGGATTGCCGTTGAACAGTATTTTTATAGACTATACTGAACTAGGGAAGTGCTGAGCTTCAGGGCCTTGATGTGCGCGGGTCCCGAAAAGGAGACCCGCGCAGGACAGAAACTCGCGCGAGAGGGGGGGACGGAAAGGTTTGTTTGTCGATTTTTTATTATTTTTCGAAAATGAAATATACCTACCTGTTATTATTACTGATGCTCTTCGCCAAATTAAGTTTTGGGCAAAGTGATACTCTTTATCAATACCTTGACTATAGTGAGCATATCTGCAAGGATTTGGATACATCTTATATTAGGATGGTAGTTAAGAAGCCTGGCTTATGGCTTGTAAAAGAGTATTATGCCATCGAGGGGACTTTGAAAATGGCAGGATTATTTTCTGATGATAGTTTTAAGATAGGGCAGGGAGTTTGCCGCTATTACTATAAAACTGGTAGGTTGGAGAAAGAGGGCAATTTTGTAGATGGGAAGAAACATGGCTTGTGGATGGGCTATGATGAGAACGGAAATACAGCAGATTCTTCCTTATTTAGTGAGGGCATGCCGTATCTATTTTCTTATCATTGGAATGATAAAAACCTCACATTAAAAGGAATTTATGATTCCTTAGGTAAAGGATCTGGAGTAGAAACAACGTATTACAATTATGATAGTAACAAAATATCGGCATATGGGATATACTCGGAAGGTTATAAAAAACAGGGGTTTTGGAATTATTATTATCGATCGCGGCAGAAAAGTTGTAGGGAACATTTTGTAAATGATTCATTGGTGTCAATTGAATGTTATAAAGAAGATGGGAATTTAGAAACATATAATTGTCTGGAACAAATTATGCCGAAAGCGCCCTTTAATATGAATCAATATATTTCTGAGAATTTGCACTTTCCCGAGAATTTTAGGGAGACTTATCAAAAAGATCTTTACGCAAGAATAATTGTTCAGTTTGTGGTAAGTGAAACGGGTTCTATTGAGGACATAAAAGTAATAAAGCACACATTGCAGCCATTAGATAATGAAGCGGTTAGATTCGTAAGCTCAATGCCGACTTGGAGCCCAGGAAAAATACATAATCGGCCAGTTAGAATGACAGTTAAAATACCAGTGGTATTTGTAATGAACTAAAATAATTTAATATCGCTAAAAAAAGGGTAAGTCAGCTTCATAGCCTTGATATGCACGCGTCTTAGGGGGAAGAGACTTAGGCAGCACAGAAACAGTCATCGGAAGTTTGTTGGTATTGCCAATGCACAAGCTCCCTACATACCAACCGCGGCGAAAATTAATTTATCGGTATTGCTCTTGCATATGCCATTTCGACGGAATCGGAGATTGCCGCCGAACGTTGTTATTTATTTCGTGAAAACTATGCGCATCGGGGTGATAAATCTCGCTATTAATTCATAAATTTAATTCCCTTAACGTTATATATGCATGAAATACCTGTTACTATTTATACTGCTTTTAATTGCCACAACATTATTTGCTAAAAAACACCATCATTGTAGCATTTACCAATATTATGGGCATGATAGTACAAAAAAACAGATAGTATGCAACAAGTCTTTTGATACAAATGGAAATTTAATTGAAATGAATTCATTTCGTTATTTCAAATATTCAACTATTGAAGGAACAACTGTTTCTCCCATTGAACAAGATGGGATACATAGATATTTTTACGGAAATAATTTATTAAAAAAGCAATTTTTTGTCCCTCAATCTGCAAGCGATACTAATTACGAAGATTTTATTTACAGAAATGACATTTTAATATTTTTAATAAAAACAACCACTAAAAAGAAGGACTCTATATACAATGAATGGACAGGGAAATATCAAGCAGAAGAATATGGTAATGATACTACTAAATATGAATATAATTTATCAGGGGAAAAAGTTACAGAAATTAAATCTGGATCTGTTGAATATTTTGCTTACGACAATAATAAAAGACTAATATACGATAGTATAGTAGAGTCTTATGGAGTTAGAATATTAAAATATTCATACAACGAAAAGGGTTATAATATACTACATGTGGATAAGGAGCACCAATATGATGTATATAAAGAGGAATATATTTTGGACAATATGA
Organism: uncultured Bacteroidota bacterium; assembly: GCA_903929655.1. GTDB lineage: Bacteria > Bacteroidota > Bacteroidia > Chitinophagales > Chitinophagaceae > JABDGU01. The sequence continues at coordinate 7,521 of CAIYVS010000756.1, forward strand.
ACTTAATTATTGAGCATAATGATCATTATCAGGACAACAGATATGTTGAAGACACCAAAACTATCAATGAATATTCGGATGGAGATATAGTCAAATCAAGGTATTTCGTCAATAATATCCTGACAACTACTCATTTGTTCGTTTATGATTAATTCTTTCCGTCTGTAGTCGAGCCTCTGCTTTTCACAGGACTCACACAAATCATTTCAGTAAAGCAGAGTCTTTTATCCCATAAATCAAAAAAATCCCACAAACCCTTGTTCCTTTTTGAATTTCCACTTAATAAAGCTACTTTTGCGCCAAATTTCGGAACAATCCATATAAATATATATTGAATCGTATGCCTAACGTTGGTAAAATCAAGCAAATAATCGGTCCGGTACTTGACGTGTATTTCAGCGGTGACAATAAGTTGCCAGAAATCTTTAACGCTCTTGAATTAACCCGTCCCAATGGTGACAAACTGGTAATGGAGGTGCAGCAGCACCTGGGTGAGGACAGCGTTCGCGCTGTGGCCATGGATGGTACTGAGGGCCTGGTGCGTGGTATGGAAGTGGTGGATACTGGTATCCCTATCGCTATGCCAATTGGCGAGCAGATCAACGGCCGCCTGTTTAACGTTACAGGTGATGCGATTGATGGTTTGAAAGCGGCAGATAAAACAGGTGGCCGCCCGATACATGCAAAACCACCTTTATTTGAAAATCTGAGTACTGCTTCTGAGATACTTTATACTGGTATCAAGGTTATTGACCTGATCGAGCCTTATGCAAAAGGCGGAAAAATCGGTTTGTTTGGTGGTGCAGGTGTGGGTAAAACGGTATTGATACAGGAACTTATCAATAATATCGCGAAAGCATACTCCGGTATGTCTGTATTTGCGGGTGTGGGTGAGCGTACACGTGAGGGTAATGACCTGATGCGTGAAATGATCGAGGCGGGTATTGTGAAATACGGCGATAAATTTAAACATAGCATGGAAAACGGAGGCTGGGACCTGGACTCTGTTGACATGGAAGAACTTAAAAAATCACAAGCTACTTTCGTTTTCGGACAGATGAATGAACCACCCGGAGCCCGTGCACGTGTGGCGCTTTCAGGTCTTACGATAGCTGAATATTTCCGTGATGGTGACGGCAGCGGTAAAGGAAAGGATATCCTATTCTTCGTAGATAATATCTTCCGTTTCACACAGGCAGGTTCTGAGGTATCGGCACTTCTGGGTCGTATGCCATCTGCGGTAGGTTACCAGCCTACGCTGGCTACGGAAATGGGTTTAATGCAGGAGCGTATCACATCTACCAAGAACGGTTCTATCACTTCCGTACAGGCGGTGTATGTGCCTGCGGATGACTTGACCGATCCGGCACCGGCTACAACTTTTGCCCACCTGGATGCGACTACGGTATTAAGCCGTAAGATCGCTGACTTAGGTATCTATCCGGCTGTGGATCCTTTGGATTCTACATCCCGTATCCTTACTCCTATTATTGTTGGTGAAATTCACTATGCTTGTGCCAACAGGGTGAAACTGATATTACAGCGCTATAAAGAATTGCAGGATATCATTGCGATACTTGGTATGGATGAGTTGAGCGAAGAGGATAAACTGACTGTATCACGCGCCCGTCGTGTTCAGCGTTTCCTTTCTCAGCCATTCCACGTTTCAGAAGCGTTTACAGGTCTGAAGGGTGTGTTGGTTCCGATAGAGGAAACTATACGCGGCTTTAATATGATCATGGACGGTGAAGTGGATCAGTATCCTGAAGCTGCATTTAACCTGGTAGGTACTATTGATGATGCAATAGCTAAGGGTAAGAAACTGATAGAGCAAGCTAAAAACTAGTTGATAGGTTGAATCGTTGATTAGTTAATTGGTTATTAAATTTTGAATTTGTAATGACTTTAGAAATATTAACACCAGAGCATAAGGTTTTTAGTGGCGAGGTAAAGGGTATTCTTTTACCGGGCGCGGAGGGTTATTTTGAGGTGCTGGAAAACCATGCGCCGATGATAGCAAGCCTGGGCAAGGGCAAAATGAAGATCATGAAGGATAAGAACAATACAGAAGTGTTTGAAATATCAGGCGGTTTTGTAGAGGTTTTGAACAATAAGACGAGTGTGCTGATAGAGGATGCTACTGCGGTGGCGTAAAAACCCCCTCCCGGCCTCTCCGAAGGAGAGGTGACATGGATGGTATAAGAATCTGGACTTTTTATATGAACCGGGTGCGAAAAGCATCCGGTTTTTTTGTGCCTTAGCCGGGACTATTAAATACTACCTTATTTTATGTATTATTTTGTAAATTTACAATGTGAAAAAACACCCGAAAACATTTATAGATATTGAGATTGACAAGTTGACAAATTCTATAGAAAATGTAATTTCCGGTGATGTTTTTGATACTGAAGTAGTATTGCTGACAAATAAAGACATAAAGCAGATCAATAAAAAAGATTGGCTTTTTGACTGGGAATTGCAGTTAAAATCTAAAGACAGGGAAGTATATAAGCTGGTTATCAAAAACAACCCTAAAATAATCCAGGGATTGTTAAGCTTAAGTGACTTTGGTGACCATATTTATGTACACCTTGTGGAAAGTGTAAAATTCAATAAGGGTAAAAACAAAATATATGCGGGTGTTCCGGGCAACTTGTTTGCATTTGCCTGTAAATTCTCTTTTGATAAAGGATACGAAGGGTTTGTAGCTTTTGATGCAAAAACAATTTTGATCAAACATTATGAAGAAACGCTTAGTGCTACACATTTCAAAGGGACAAAAATGTATATTGAAACGCCAGCAGCTACAAGGTTAATTGATAAGTATTTTAAAAAATAAAGTAATGGGACTGATCAGAGAACCGAAAAATGTTGATTTTTATGTGATTGACAAGCCTTGGACAACTGAAGAAAGGAGGGAGTTCAGCGCATTTATTAAATTACGAAAAGCGCAATTAAAAAGGCGCAAAAAAAAATCTGTAAAAACGAATACTACAGATAAATAAATACTGATTGTACAAATCAAGGTAATCATCAAAATCTAAAGAATCCCGGTCCCGGTTGAACTTATCATTTTTCATAGCGCGCAGGTACCTGGTGAAACAGAAAGGAACTTTTTCTTCTTTCATCATCAGGCTGGCCATTGTGGCTACGGCTCTTAGTGTGGCGGTGATGATAGTGGCTATGGCCATCATAAGCGGGTTTCAGTATACTATACGCCAAAAGATGTATAGCCTGCAGGGGCATATACATATAGAGCTTTATAATGCCAACCGATCCCAGTCGCTGACGCTTGACCCTATAAAATGGGACCCGGCACTGGTAAGTACGCTACAGCATATGCAGCATGTGAAGCAGGTATCGGCTTTTGCGGCCAGGCCAACGATTGTGCAGTTTCATGGGCAAATGGAAGGGGTATTGCTAAAAGGCATGAAAAGTGATTATCATTACTCAAAAGATATCAGTTTTACGGGAAAGCCTCTTGACTATTCGGATACCGCTTATTCGAAAGATATCCTTTTGTCTGAAAATACTGCAGATAAACTGAACGTGACAGCGGGTGATACGGTGCATTTGTATTTTTTGGAAGGAGGCGCGAAATTTCCGCGGATAAGGAAGGTGAGGGTTGCAGGTTTATTCCAC
>CAIYVS010000757.1 GCA_903929655.1 uncultured Bacteroidota bacterium
AAAAGATAAAAAAGTTAAAGACGAAGATGTAATGTTCACACCCTATAGAAACAATAAATTAAACCTTCTTCGTAGTGTTGTATTATACGGTGCAAATGCAAGTGGAAAATCCAATTTCATAGAGGCTTTTTCTTTTTTCAAGTTCTTTATTATTAACTCTTCCAAGGGAACACAAATAGAGGAATCCATAGACATTTCAAATTTTAGGTTAAGCACTGAGAATGATAATAAACCAAGTTTTTTTGAAATTATTTTTTTATGGAAAGAAAGTCAATTTAGATATGGCTTTGAAGTTGACAATAAAAAAGTCGTCTCAGAATGGCTCTATCAAAAAAAGGTCAAGATAAAATCAAAAGAGATCGAATTATTATATAGAGAAGAGACAGCTCCACCGTCCATACACGAAAAATTTTCAATAGCAAAAGATTTAGTTGAAAAAAACATGGTTCGCTCCAATGCCCTTTTACTTTCAGTTGCCGCTCAGTTTAATGATACAATAGCAACCGAGATACTACTATGGTTACAAACTATTAATGTTGTATCAGGCTTAAACGAAGACTATGGCGCCGCTTATACAGCCAGTCTTCTTGACAACCCTAAATACAGAGAGCGTATTATCAACTTTACAAAATATGCAGATTTAGGAATAGAAGATATCAAAATGATGTCAGGTGAGATAAATGATATCGGACCCGGAAATAATACACCCGAAGCTGCGAAAGTATTGAAAGAAGTGTTAATTGGGAAGAAAATCAATACACTTATGAGTTTTCACCCAAAATATGACCATAATTTAAAAGAAATTAATTCAGTACATTTTTATTTTAATCAAAGCGAATCGCACGGCACAATAAAATATTTTGGGCTTGCAGGACCAATCTTAGATACGTTAGACAATGGCAAAATTTTCGTTATTGATGAATTAGATTCTGAGTTGCATCCATTGCTTACTCAAAAAATAATTAGTCTCTTTAACTCTCCGATTACAAATCCCAAAAATGCACAAATTATTTTCACATCCCATGATACAAATTTGCTTAATGCTCAATTGTTTAGAAGAGACCAAATTTGGTTTGCCCAAAAAAATCGTTATGGAGCTACAGAATTGTATTCACTATCAGAGTACAAAGTAAGGAATGACGCATCTTTTGAAAAAGAATATTTACAAGGTAAGTATGGCGCTGTCCCTGCATTAAGAAACTTCGACAAATTGTTTACAAACACAAAAAGCAATACAAATGGCGAGTAGAGATATACCTGCTCGTGTTCAGCTGATGCAGGACAAGAAAAAGGAAAGGAATATTGCTCGTTACAATAATAATATAAGGGAGGTTAAACAAACCTTTTTAATTGTTTGTGAAGGCACCAATACTGAACCTGATTACTTTAATGAATTTAAATTGGGATCTGCCCAAATTGAGACAGCAGGGACTGGATATAATACATTATCACTTATAAATAAGGCTATCCAAATTAGAAAGGAATATTTAAAGAAAGAAAAAATATTTGACCAGAATTGGGTAGTTTTTGATAAAGATGACTTTAGCGCAAATGATTTTAATGCCGCGATTGTAACAGCTGAAGCAAATGATTTTAAAGTGGCATATTCAAACCAATCATTTGAATATTGGTTTCTGTTACACTTTAATTTATATCAAGGGGAAGTGGATAGAAATACTTATGCAGCTAAACTCTCTGCCCTGCTTGGCTTTCCCTATACGAAAGATAGTGGTGTAAGTGCCCGAATGTTTAATGCATTGTTTTCATTTCAACAAACCGCAATTGGTAACGCAATCCATGTTTACAATTCATTTGGCCCATTACATGCAAGCCCCGCCATAGAGGAATCATCAACGAAAGTTCATGAACTTGTTCAAGAATTAAATAGATATTTATAAAATACACTCTTCGCAAGGAAACTAAAATAAACGAACAAACTAACTTAATATTAATAGTTAAATCAAGAACGATTCCTAAAAATCTCATCCAATTTATGAACAAACAAATACAGGAATTCAACGACTATCGCGCCAAAATGAACGAAGTGATACTGGGCAAGAAAAACCTTGTTATCAATCGCCTTTATAATTTAGATACCAATACCTATGCAGAAGGTGCATTACCCGTGCGCAGCAAAGAAATGCTGGGACTAGTGGCCAGCATGGTATTGCGCTGTGATGACTGTATAAAATATCACCTGGGCAAATGCCATGAAGAAGGCATAACAACAGAAGAAATGTATGAAATATTTGCTGTAGCCAATATTGTTGGCGGCACTATTGTTATTCCACATACCCGCCGCGCAGCAGAATATTGGGAAGCCTTGCAGGAAAATTAAACTTCCTGATTCTTTTTCTCGGTATAAGCGTCCAGCACCTCCACATATAGTTGCTCATACATAGGGATAATATCCTTCTTTTCAAATTTATGGGCTTGCTCCAGGGCAGCTTTCTTAAATTGCTGTAGGGTATCATTATCGCCCAATATATGCAATGCATGTTTAGCCATGTCCTGCACATCGCCCACATTGCTCAGGTAACCGGTTTTCCCGTTTACATTGATCTCAGGCAGCCCGCCCGAATTGGTAGACACCACGGGCACTCCGCAAGCCATAGCCTCCAACGCTGATAAACCAAAACTTTCCGTTTCTGATGGTAGAAGAAAAAGGTCAGTAATACTCAATATCTCATCTATATTTTCCTGTTTACCCAGGAAACGCGTGTCATGGTCTATATGTAAAGCCCTGCATAGGTCTTCGGCATGCTGGCGTTCAGGCCCGTCTCCTATCATCAGCAGTTTAGAGGGAATGGTATCTTTTACTTTTGCAAATATCCTCACCACATCCTCTACCCTCTTCACTTTACGGAAATTAGAAACATGCGCCAATATACGCTCGCCGCTCGGCGCCAGCATTTTCTTAAAATGTTCTTTATTGGTATACTGGAAGCGCTGGATATCCACAAAATTGGGTATTACATGTATATCCTTCTCTATTTTAAAATATTTATACGTCTCCTCTTTCAGGCTCTGCGAAACTGCAGTTATGGCATCCGATTCATTGATAGAAAAAGTAACTACAGGCGCATAAGTCTGGTCCCTGCCCACAAGGGTAATATCAGTACCATGCAAGGTTGTTATCACAGGTATGTCAAGCCCTTCTTTTCTCAATATCTGCTTGGCAAAATAAGCGGCAGATGCATGCGGTATGGCATAGTGTACATGCAGCAGGTCAAGCTGCTTATTAATGATTACATTTACCATCATGCTGGCCAGGGCAGTCTCATAGGGAGGAAAATCAAACAAGGGATAAGTAGGCACGGAAACCTCGTGATAATAGATATTGGGATGGAAATTCAAGCGCACCGGCTGCTGGTAAGTAATAAAATGAATTTCATGCCCTTTTTCAGAAAGTCCCATTCCAAGTTCCGTAGCCAAAACCCCGCTACCGCCAAAAGTTGGATAACAAACAATACCTATCTTCATACGCTTACATCAAAATATCATGCAAATATCCGCCTTCCTTGTTAATTCTGCGTAAATGGGCTTATTAGTTTTAACAATAAGGCAATTGCAACAGACCTTATTGCAGAAAATCTAAATATTAATTATCTTTACTTATATGAAACTTTTATTGGCTTTCCTCATCTCTATGTTACCCCTGGCTGCATCAGCACAAACAAAAGCTGATTATGAAAACACCATGCAAAAGTTCCAACATTTCTATAACAACAAGCAATCAGACAGTTTGTGCAAATTGTTTCCACCCAATTATCCGCGGGAAAATACTTGCTTCTTCCCTCCCGGTATGCTGGATACCATTATGAACAAATTCGGAAGGATGCTTTCTTATAAATATATTGCTACTGATAAAAATGGAAGCGCTTATTTTAAAACGGTATATACCAGGTCAACACAAATGACGAGCCTTTTTCTTAATAATGAAAATAAATTAAAGACCGTCCGCCTGACAAACCACAGCCCTTATACAGATAGCCTCTTGTTAAAACACTAATACTCAATTTATTATCCTCAAACACCACAAACGCCTCTTTTTATTAACTTTATTTCAGATAATAATTCATAATATTCGGGTATCAATTTGAAGAGGAAGCGAGTTCTGCTTTCTCTTCATGTTTTTATTCTTTCACTTGCACTCTATCGTGCCTATCCTACAAAGTACATGTCAATCTCTCCCTTTCCTTTCACTTCTATTTTGCCGCGCTTTGTACAGCTAAACTGGTCCTTTACCAGTTCATAGGTAGCTTCAGATATATTCACTTTGCCTATCTCTCCATAAGATTCCATACGGGATGCAATGTTCACAGCATCTCCCCACACATCATATGCAAACTTTGTTTTGCCAATCACCCCAGCTATCAGTTTACCGGTGTGAATACCTATACGGAGGTCCCAGCTTTTCAAGCCTCTTGCTACACGCTCCTCGTTCCATTCAGCTATCCATTGTTGTATTTCACAGGCCGCTGCAACCGCGTCAAGAGCATTGGTTGTATTTTCCGTGGGTAAGCCTCCTGCACACATGTATGCATCGCCTATGGTCTTTATTTTCTCCAGGCCATGCTTGTCTATAATGTCATCAAACGCTGTATAACATTCATTAAGCGTAACCACTACTTCCTGCGGTGTTATCTCAGACGCCAGCCTTGTGAAAGCCTGGAAATCAGTAAAGAGTACTGACACACTTTCGTAGTGCTTTGCGGTTGCTTCTCCGCGGTCTTTCAGCTCCATGGCTACTTTTTCCGGTAATATATTCAGCAATAGCTCGGCGCTCTTCATCATTTCTTCCTGTATTTGTTTCGTCCGCTCTACTACTATCTGTTCCAATTCCTTATTGTGCCGGTTCAGGAGTATGTTTTGCTGCGCAAGCTGCTTTTCCTGGTAATAACCTTTTATTGCCTCTTTTACAGTTAGTACCAGGTCATGGCTCTCCCAGGGCTTCGACATGTAGCGATACAGGTTGGCATCGTTCACAGCATCTACTACCGCTTCCAGATCCGACTGTCCGGTAAGAAGAACAGTATATGTGGCAGGCGAGGCCAGGTGGATACGCTTCAGCAGGTCATGCCCCTTGATGCCCGGCATCATCTGGTCTGATATTACAACAACGAGATCATTGCCCGACTCAAGCAATTCGTTCACCAGTTCAAGAGCCTCCTCGCCGCTCTCCGCCAGTTCAATAGAGTAGCTCGTGCCAAAGTCACGGTCCAACTGTGCCTGAAGCCCCGTGAGTACCTCCCGTTCATCATCTACACAAAGAATAATTCCGTTTTTCATGACAAAATAAATATATCAGTTTATTAATCTGGTTTTTAGATCACTGCCTGTCTTCAAGATTCAATAATTTATACCTCAAACCAATTTTGTTTCGTTTACTTATGCCGTCCTGGTTATAGGCAATTGCACATAAAACGTCGTTCCTTCCCCTTCAGCCGTATCAAATGATATCTGTGCCGAGTGGTCCTTCAGTATCCTGCTTATAATGTCCAGCCCCAGCCCGCTTCCTTCCCCGGTACTTTTTGTTGTAAAAAAAGGTTCAAATATTTTATCCCTGATCGCTACGGGAATACCCATCCCCGTGTCCCTTATACTTACCATTACATGATCCCCGTTCTGTTTTATCCCAATGGTCAAAATTCCTTTACCGTCCATCGCGTGCACTGCATTCACTATCAGGTTAGTCCACACCTGGTTTAACTGATCGGAATAACCCATAATTTCGGGCACATCCTCATAGTTTTTGATCACCTTAATGCCTTGCTTCAATCGGTTTTGGTAAATGGTAAGAACAGTTTCTATATTGTCGCGTATACTAATGTGCTCCATTTCTCCGTCGTTAGTAGCATGAACATACGTTTTCAAGGCACCAACTATCCGGGAAGCTTTGTCCACCGCAATTTGTATCGTTTTATTGCTGCGTTTCTGGCTCAGGACATTGATAATGAAAAATACCATTTTGCCAAAATGCTCGTGTGTCGCAAGTTGTTCTAATTCCTGAGTGACTTCAAAAACACCCACCTGCACCAGCCTGTCGGAGATGAAGTGCGAATTTTCTATACCCAGTTCTGAAAATCGTGCACGCATTTTTTTCTTTATTTCCCGCTCTTCCTTCGTCGACAAAGTCTCATTATTCGGGTTTGCAGTCGCTACCCAACGCACAAATAATTCTTTTTCTTTTTCGTCCAATGTTTTCGCGAACCAAACAAAATCGGTTAATACATCATTAAACGAATGGGCTGCCACTTCCGACGATGATCTTATTGCCCCGAGCGGAGTATTTACTTCGTGTGCTATACCTGCCGCCAATTGGCCCAGCGCGGCCATCTTTTCCGACTGTACCAATTTGTTGTGGGTTTCTTTCAAAACTAAATAGGCTTTTTCCGCCTTCTGTTTTTCCTGGTTTAGTTCACCCATCGTGTCAGACAGTATCAGGTTTTTCTCCTGTAGCAGGCGTTCATTCCGGATTATTGATTTTACAAAATACTGCATGCTAAAATAGACGATAATTGTAGGACCTACAATGTTCATGCAGTTAAACATAGACATAGCAGCATCAGAAATAGGGAAATAGAAAGATGCAAAACTACTTTTAAATATTACAGTGCACATTACCGCTGTAACAAATAAAACCATCCAGAATACAGCATGCTTTATTCCTTTGTACAAGAGTGCCCCGACAGGGGCAAGAAAGGACCATACTATAACGATGCCCGACTGAAAACCACCACCTGCCAACTCAACAGCAAGCGGCAAAGTAAAAATACAAACCAGTTGAAGGTTGATGAGTAATTGCTGCTTTTTAGTGAGAAAATAATTAACCAGGGAGGGACCTACAACAATTAAGTATATTACCGGGCCAAAGGTAACAGGTCTAAACCCATAGTATGAATAATATAAAACAGCCCAAACAACAGCGGCCGCATAGGTGGCGATAGAGATGATCACCACCGACATCTTTTGCACTACAATATCAGGCGCATCATTAAGATTGGTGAAAATCAGTTTGAGGTTGGCACGAAACCGGTTAATGACCCCGGCAACCAGCAATACCACAACAAGGAATGCGATACCAAACTTATAAAACAGTTGCTGCTGATGCAATTCTTTCTTAGCTCGCTCAACCCCATCCTGGGCAGCCTGATTTTGTAGTTTCTCCTCAGCCAGCTTCTTCTTTATAAAATTCTGCCTTTCGTAAAACCGGGAAAGAGCCAAGGCGTTATACTTACTTGAAGCGGAGTCTTTTGCCATTAAGGCAGAATCAGCATACAATGCAGACAACCGATATTGACCTTTTATTTCATATACTTTGTATAGTTGCTCATACAATCTTTCTGCCAATGCATAATCTCCGAAAAACGACTTTGGATAGCAACGGTCTAACGCGCTCAACAACAATTTCTCGGCTTCCTTGTCCCGGTGCTGTTCGCGGTAAATTACAGCCAGAACTGCCATCGAGTTAACGGCATTTTTTATATTTGTATTAGCTATACTTAACTCAATATCCTTTTTGAGTAAAGGTTCTGCTTCAATATATTTTTTCTCAAGAAAATAGGTGATGCCTATGTTTCCCTTCGAAATACCTACCCATACGTCATCTTTACGTTTTATTGCAGTGTCGCAAATAAGCTGAAAATAGTAAATGGCACAAGAAAGATTCAAGATACAAATCTGGCATCTCCGTACAATCAGACTGTGTTGAGTGTGAGAAAGAAACAGGAAAATCCAGAAATAAAATACGGTATCAAAACAAAGGTAAGAAAGAGTTCACGGAGATGTACTCTGATAGTGCTAAGAGAACTGAATGGTTGTCGAAAAACAAAACATACCGCCACACAAATACCACAAAACTAAAGCAATATCGCTCAACCCGCAAAGATCAGGATAGGGAAAATCTACGAATTTGGAAAAGTAACAGGGAAGGATAATGTTTTAATTTCTGAATCTCATTGGATTAATGGTGAAATGATCAAGTAATCAAATAATATTAATT
>CAIYVS010000758.1 GCA_903929655.1 uncultured Bacteroidota bacterium
AAAAAATATACACAGGAAAATGGGTTTCCTAGTGTTAAAACATTTCAAATCATCCAAGACAGCCAACACTTTATATGGGTATGTACTAATAATGGCGTTTGCAGGTTTGATGGAAGGCATGTAAGGAATTTTAATTCGCAAAACAGCCTGGTGGATTATGGCGCGTTCCATTTTTTTATAGACAGTAAGGACAGGATGTGGGTAATAAGTGTCTATTCTGCTCCTGTTTATTTCCGGGATGATTCTTTTCATAAACCGAAAGGTATTGACCAGGCCCTTATTAGTGATACCCGCTGGATATTAGAAGACAGTAGAGGGAATTTATTTTTTCTAAAGAAATCAGGAAGTATTGTAAAATGGGACGGGGATACTTGCAGTAGTTTGAAGATTAATAACGGCGGTTTAACAGAAATGGCATTAGTAAATGACAGTGTAATGCTTGTTGTGAGTGGAAGAGATATTTATAGGATTACCAATTTCAGTAAAACAGAATTACTGACGATAAAAGGGTTTTCTTATGATTTCAGCAGGTTTTTTAAAATAAAAGAAAATCTTGTGATCGGTGCCTGTAATGAAGGATTGTATCAATTTACAGGTAAAGAAGACAAACTAATATGGAAATACTCGAAAGAGTTTTCATATACTGCATGCAGCTTTCACAAAGAAAATGACAGCGCTCTTTGGATAGGATCTACTGACGGGGTTCATATGTTCGAATATAGAAACGGCCATTTAAAGCTTACAAGGAAACTTTTAAGCGGTAAAATAATCAATTCCATTTTTAAAGACAGAGAGGATAATTATTGGCTTGCATCTACCAATGATGCTATATATTTTATCAATGCAGGGAATGCCATTTTATATAATCTTCCGGGTAAAGAAAATAATATTTCCCAGATACTCTTTGCCGGGCATAACGGGTATGCTTTCGATTTTCACGGATCTTTTTTCGGGATAGGTCATGATCATTTAGAAAAAAAAGGTTCAATCAGATCAAATAACGGTGCTTTTTTTTTAAAAGCATTCAATTCTTTTGATAGTTCAATATTGATCCGGTACGCACATACAGATATGTGCTCTATAATTAAAAACAACAGGATAATGCCTTATAATAATATTCTGGGCATGTGGTATACTAATTTTTACTTTAGGATGGATAAGGTGCTTTTTGCTATTGGGCGAGATGCTGATAGTAAAATTTGTTTTAAAAAAATAGCTAATAATTCAATTCAAACACTTGCGATGTTCAATGGAGAGTTAAACTTTTCCAAGAACTTTTGCGTGGATTTTAATAATAGGTTTTGGACCGGGGTAAGAGATACTATTTACTGTATAATGAATGCGGATTCGGGCAATCAAACGATCCATAAAATATTTAAGGAAGGTGTTTATATTTCAGATATTCAGTGTGATGCTGAGAATAAAATATGGGTATCTACAAATGGATCTGGTGTATTGTGTATAAAAGATTTCAAAATCATTTCCGAATTCAACGCAAATACTGGGTTGATAAGCAATAATTGTTCTTCGCTGTATATTGATTATGACAACAATGTTTGGGTGTGTTCTGAAAACGGGCTGAATAAAATTTATCAAAATAACAATGGTACTGCAAACGTGAAAACCTATACAAAAAATAATTTATTACCTGAAGGGGCAGTAAATTGTGTTTGTAAAAAAGGTAATATTGTTTATGTAGGTACATCCGGTGGATTAGTGGTTTTTGAAGATAGGGATGTTGAGGAATACGGGCTCCCGCTTACATGTTATATAAGTGGCATTGCCATTGGTGGAAGGGATACGGCTGTCGCAGATCATTATGAACTTGATTATGGTAAATCAATAAGTATTGCTTTCAGTACTATTGGTTTTAATTTTGAAAAACCACCTGTATATCATTATAAAATGGAGGGTGCAGATGAGGAATGGAATAGTACCGGATTCGAAAAAATTCAATATGATCATTTAAATCCGGGCAAATATACTTTTACTGTATATGCGGATAGGTGGCGTAATAAGAGCAAATCTATATTACTCCTGATACACCCCCCTTTTTGGGAAAAGTGGTGGTTTATTTTATTAGAAACCGTATTAGGAGTTTTGCTGGTTATTTTCATTTCTTATTTGATAAATCGTGCAAAAAATAAAAAAAACGAATTTAAAAGGAAGGTCATCGAGAACGACCTTAAATCATTAAGGGCACAGATCAATCCTCATTTCATTTTCAACGCGCTCAACTCTATCCAGGATTATATTTTGGATCATCAACCGCGTTTTGCAAATTATTACCTTACACAGTTTGCCAAACTGATGCGAATGATCATTGACAATTCCAGGATGGAGTCTATAAGCCTTGCAAATGAAATTGAGTTTTTGAAACTATATCTTGAATTGGAAAAACTAAGGCTGGGAGACTCGTTTGAGTTTGAAATTAATATTGATGAAAATACGGATGAGCAGATGATCTTTATCCCGCCTATGATTATTCAGCCTATTATTGAGAATAGCATTAAGCATGGTTTGTCAGCTAAAAAAGGAAGCAAGAAATTACAAATAGATTTCAGAAAACAAGGTAGCTTACTGCATTGTACAATAATAGATGATGGAGTTGGAAGAAAACGTGCAGGGCAATATCATACAGAGAACATCATTAAGACATCTATGGGTATTGAAAACATTACCGAACGCCTTCAGCTATTATATACAAAACAGGATATCAAAGGCCAATGCATCAGGATAACAGACTTGCATGATGTTAATGAAATTTCTTCAGGAACCCAAGTAGAATTATTGATCCCGGTCTTTCCAATTCAACCATATTAATTTTATATGCCATGAAAAACACTATTAATGCAGTTATTGTTGATGATGAACAAAAGAGCTGCGATGTGCTGAATAAGATGCTCTCACAGTA
>CAIYVS010000759.1 GCA_903929655.1 uncultured Bacteroidota bacterium
CGTCGCTTACGCTGATGATGTAAACTCCATTTGCAAGATTGCTGATATCAATATCCTTTACTCCTTTGCTTCTCAGCACTTCTTTACCTTCAACGCTCCTGATATTTACATTTACTGCGATAGCAGATTCAATGTGGATAACAGAGGTAGCAGGATTAGGATATATTTTCACAATGTCATTATTGCCATTATTAACACCAGCTACACTCAAACTGTTCATGTCATAAGCCTGCGATACACCGGAACAATTATTGTTATCAACTACAAATACAGTATAGTTACCTGTCTGGGTTGCATTGTAACTCTGGCCATTGGCACCAAGTATAGCAACACCATTCAGAAACCATTGGTAAGAAGTAAATGTACTGGTACCCAAAAGTGTACCGCTTGCAGATATCACAGGGACAGGTTTAGCATTGATTGTAACATTAATGGCTGCAGAAGTATCATAACAACCATTAGCGCTCCTGGCAATCACTATCATACTATTTGTACCAAGTGCGGTAACATAATATGAAGCAGATATTGCGCCGGCTATATTGGCGTTATTCATACGCCATTGATATGATAGCCCTGAAGCAGTACCTGCATTAGCATATAAATGCATGCTGTCTCCCTGGCATAGTACTGTAGATCCTGATGCTGTAATACTAACACTTGGTGCAGGATAAACAGTAAGATTTGTTGCCGGTGTTGCCGATGCGCTGCAACCATTACCATTTGTAACGATTACATTATAAGATCCGGCTGATGATGTTGAATATGAAACCGAAGTAGCTCCGGGGCCAGTTAAATTTACACCATTTTTCTGCCATTGGTAAGTATAAGAGCTGCCTGAAGTGGTAGTTAATGTCAGACTTTCATTGGAACAGAATGATGTAGGACCGGATGCTGTGATCGACACATTTGGCAAAGGATTTACTGTAACAGATACAGCAGGAGTTGTACTGTTGCAGGCAGAGTTTGATATATTGACAGTATAGCTTCCTCCAGCAGTAGCGGTATAAGACGGAGAATCAGCATTACTGATATTCACGCCATTGAGCATCCACTGGTAATTTACGCCGGCAACAACTGCAGTATTCAATACTACACTTGATCCCTGACAGAATGTAGTTGGGCCTGCCGGAGCGATCACATTATTAGGTGCAGAGAAAAGACTCACAGATACTGACGATGATGTATCAAAACAACCCGTAGCTGTTCTTGTTACCACTACACGAAAGTTACCGGAGTTGTTTGCGGTATAGGAAGAATTTGTTTGACCAAAGGTTACATTATTATTAAGCCATTGGTAAGTATATCCCGGAGGTGCGGGTACTGTAGAGGCAGTTAGTGTCACACTGCCACCCGGACAGAATGTAGTTGGTCCGCTTGCTGTTGCTGTTACAGTGGGATTTGTATTTGCAGTTACAGTTTTGGCAGCAGATATTGCAGAGCAACCAGCGCCATTGGTTTCATAAACTGTATAGGTACCACCTGTTGTAGCAGTATAAGGATTGGTATTGGCACTTGGAATATTATTACCATTCAATTGCCATTGATAGCTGCTTGCTCCTGCGTTTGCGGTTAACACTGCATTACCACCTGGACAGAAAGATATATTTCCGGGGGTAGTAATTTGTGCAGAAGGCAATGCATTTACTGTTATATTAGTAACAGAAGATGTATCAAAACAACCGGTTGAATTTGTTACAACTACCTGGTAAGAAGTATTTGCTAAAGGTACATTAGTATAAGATGCGCCCGTTGCACCTGCAATACTTGTTCCATTCATTAACCATTGATAGGTAAGCCCGGTACCAGTGTTCGCATTCAGAACGGCATTACTACCCATGCATACTGAAGATGAATTAGGTGTAATAGTGGCTGGCGGCTGAGCGACAATATTAAGTGTGGAGTTTCCCGAAATAGCGGTACATCCCAGTCCATTAGTAACAAGTACGCTATAGTTTCCCGGAACAGTTGCAAGCTGTGTACTTGAGGTATTACCATTAGGGCTGCCATTATAAAGCCATTGGTAAGTTCCGTTGCCACTTGCTGTCAGAGTAGTACTACCTCCCACGCAAAGGCTTACAGTTCCTGAAGGAGTAACTGCAGCAGTCGGAGATGCATTTAAATTAACAGTGACTACGGAAGAAGTTGTTGTACAAGTGCCAATCGCTACGATTACAGAATAGTTACCCGGAGATGTAACGGTATCGCATGAAGAAGCAATAGCGGTTGGTGATCCGTTCAGTTGCCAGGTATATGTATACCCTGTTCCGGTTGGTGCGCAAAATACCACATTATTACCCTGGCAGATTGTAGTAGGTCCAGAAGCAGTGATATTAGCAGAAGGAGGTGTATTAACACTCACAACCTGTGGAGCTGAATTTAAATTACAATTTGTATTAGCTACATTTACAATATAATTTCCGCTTGTAGTTGCAGTATAAGTAGAAGTTGTTATCCCCAGAGGCGTAGTACCATTATACCACTGGTAAGTAAGGCCGGCCCCTGTAGGTGCAAATAAAGTTACATTGCCACCTGTGCAGAACACAGTTGAACCACTAGCTGTGATAGATGATGCCGGAGATTGATTTACATTGATAGTATCTGTATTGGAAGAAAGTTGAGAACAGTTGTTAGCATCTGTAACTACCACAGTATATTTTCCGCTGGCAGTAGGTGTGTAAGTTGAACCTGTACCAATATTACTACCGTTCAGTTTCCATTGATATGTTGCATTGCTGGCACTGGTGTTAGCAGTTAAATTAAAACCACTGGCTGAACAGATGGTGGCTGAGCCTGCAGGGGAAATAGAAGCTGAGGGCAATGAATATACTGTTAGTACGTCGCTGCTGCTGGTAACAGTGCCGCATGGGTTAGTAATAACACACACATAAGTACCGGCATTAGCCGAAGAAGTGCTTGGAATAGTATATGTGCTCCTGGTTGCACCACTAATATTAGACCCATTTAGCTGCCACTGATAATTATTACCTGTACCTGAAGCGACAACGCTAAAAGTTGTTGGTGTTCCTGCACAACCGGCAGTTGTTGAAGATGGTTGGGTAGTTATGGCAGGTGCAACACAGGTGCCGTAGCCAACATAAACACTATCCACGATAACTACGCTTCCTGCGGTATTAGCTGTAGTTGGATGAGGCGTATTGGAATACCAGGAAAAATAATATCCCTGTGTGGTCAAAGGCGTAAAATAAACTGTTGTATCAGCGAGGTTGTTAAAGCTGATAGTTTGGTCAAAAAGCGGGTAACCATTTGTAACATTACTTACAACATATTGAGGCTGGTAATTATTTACAAACAATTGCAGATGTTCAGGATAGAGATTGCCTGTATTGGCAGTAGGATTACTCCTGCCTCTTGCATACTTGAACCTGATTGCATACAAAGTATTAGCAGTAAGTTTTAAGCCAGGTAAAGAAAAAAAGTCATTCTTTCCATAAGCAGCATTTGTAACCGGGTCATTCGCATACATAGCTGTCATCGTAGATGAACCATCTGCTGATTGCAAACCGCTTTGAACTGTAAAATTGGTACTGTTATTATCATTGAAAACATAACAACTAGGTACTGTATTATTAGCTGTGCTATTGAATGTCTGAAGATATGGTATAGGAAATTGAGCAACTGGAACCATATATACGGTAGATGGTGTACCTGCTTGTTGTGTATAAGAACATGAATCGTATATCCTGTAATATGTAGTGTCAACAAGACCAGTAGTTGTATAATTAAGACTATTTGCACCAGGTATATTTGTCCAGGGGCCGGTTGCCGAAGCAGCCGACTGCCATTGGGTGCTGATACCTGTAAAAAAATTTGTTTCAGTAGCATTGATAGTTGCCGTTGAACCTGAACAAATAGGAAGACTTAAAGGAGCAGATGCGATTGACAGAGCAGATGGCACACCTGAGCAAGGGCCGGAAACTATAAATGGAAAATCAAGGAATGCAGCGTAATACTCACCGTTACTTGGGTAGTTCTCACACGGCCCTGGTTGTCCTCCATAATAATAATAAGAGGCAGCAAGGCGCAGACGGGTGAGCCCTATAGTTGCTGTGGTTGGTACCGTAAAAGATCCTGTTAAAGTACCCCCATAAACAGAAGCATATGAAGCGGGATTATACACGGCTTCCCCAACATTTGTAAAATTACCATTTTGGTTCCAGTCAACCCATATTGCATGCCAAGCATACATATAGCTACTGGTTACAATAGTAAAATTTATGGTGGTGCCCGGTGTTGCAACGCATTGCGTTGAACTTATCTGGGCATAACCAGCATTCAAAACATTAGAATAATAATTCGATGTATGTGAAGCGTCATAACTATTCGTACCCGCTAAACCACTTGGATATGTTTGACCGGGAGCCCAGTTGATGTTCACCATTGCTCCACTTGTTACAAAGGATTGGTCGTGAACCTCGCCATAATAATCCCCATAATAAAAATAGGGCGTGCAATAGGTTTGAGCTTTAACATGTACAGTTATTAATAACAAAACTGCCAAAAACAAACTCTTGAAAATGTTTAAAGTAAATCTTTTCATAATTACCCGATTACAATTTTTATAAAAAACTATGTCTATTAAAATAAAGTAAAACGATCAACAAGTAAACAGTTTACTTAATTAATGTCGTACTCCGTCAAATTTTTATTAATTCTGTTAAAAGAACTTTAATTTTAAAAGTAGTGGAAAGTTAATAAAAAATGGCTAAGAAGGATTTAAAATTGATTTTTTATTGATTTTTTCCACAAAAATAGCAACATATTTTTAATTTTGCAATTAAATAATGATACAAATAATAATAAATAAAATTTAAAAACAGGTTTTTAATATATTTGTTAATAACAAGTTTCAG
>CAIYVS010000760.1 GCA_903929655.1 uncultured Bacteroidota bacterium
AGGAACCACGACCACTACTCCTACGAGCAGTGGTCAATAGTTACACATAAAATACTCGGTACTAAAAAAACATGTTTGACCTAAACGTGTTTTTTTAAATTACAAAAAATATGAAAAGATGAGCCCCGCATAGATGTAATGGCCTACGAAGGCCTCACAGTAGACTGCTGCAAAAAAATAGGCGCCAATTATATCCTCCGTGGCATCCGCTATGTCAGCGACTTCGAGTACGAAAAAGCCATCGCCGACATGAACCGCATGTTAGTCCCCACCATCGAAACCATATTCCTCACATGCTCGCCCCAATATTCCACCATCTCCTCCACACTCGTCCGCGATGTCATCCGCAACGGCGGCAACGTAAGTATGTTCGTACCAGGAGAAGTGAAATTTTGATCCATCAAAAGCTCATCAAAGAATATCATGGTGAGCCCTATCTCAATGGCTCGTCAAAAAGCAGGTAATCCATCAGCTTTTTGTCAAAATATATTCGCAATCCAAGGTTCAGTCCATATGAACTATTCTGAACTGTGCTCACACTGTTCATAAGGCTATTATAAGAACCAACTTTATCAGTTAATTTGTAATTCTTATTGTTGGCAGAATTATCTAAACTCTGCATAAAATAATATAGCCCAAGGTTCAAACTTAAATAATCACTCAGTTTATAACTTACTGATGACTGCACTAAATACCCAATTGAACCTGTATAAGTAACAGTCCCTGAATTATGATTAGGACTTTGATTCAAGCCCACATTATACCCCTGACTTCTCAGGTTATTAAAATATGCCTGTACATTAGCGCTCTCTTTTGATACTTGTTGCCTTGTTATAAATTGTTCATTAACCTGGTCCGGACTGGGCGAATTATCATAAACTGCTACATAGCCACTCCCGGTATTTGTAAATTTATAGATCGCCTCATAATCAAATGAAGCATTGCTGCTGTATGAATTTCTCATCTGCACATTAAACAATACGCCCGCATCCACTCCCAGCCCTAATTTGCGTGAAAGCTGCGTCTTGTATTTTAATAATAAAGGAACATTAATACTGCTACTTTTAATAGTTTCCTTTATCGGGCCATCAGCAGTTATCAATTGCCTGAAAGTCTGAGATACGGGACTTTGTGCATCTGCTGATTGATATTCTATATGAAATTGATCCATCGTCAAATCCCCTTGCTCCAATAAAAACATCATGCCAGCCCCGATACCAAAATGTCTTTTTTTATCAAAGAAATATCCAAGCTGAAAATCAAAACCATAAGACATCCCATTTGTATAATTTAACTTGCCGATTGCGCCATTCACGGCATTTAAATAATCAGATGCAAAATTATTTGCCGTAAAATTCTGACTTTGCATCCCTCCTTTCAGGTTGATGTCAAAGCACCAACGTGGAGATAAGCTATCAGCCGCACGCATGGCTGTAACGTTTTGCTGGGCTTTAACACTAAACACCAGGCAACTTATAACGAATAGCAAAACTATCTTTTTCATTTCTTTTATTTTAGGCTTAACAGATCAGTTTTTTATCATCCTGCTTACCGCTATTTTTATCCCGTCTTTATAGCATGTTACCAAATAAATTCCCTCTGACAATTCCGCTACATTTAGCTGGCTTTTCTTATTCCATACCGGCACACTCATCAGTTTTCTTCCACTTATATCGCACACCTGTACTTCTGTACTATTTCCGGCCTCAAAATTCAGATCTATATTCAATACACTTTTGACAGGGTTAGGATATACATTCATAGCAAGGCCAGCAGACAAGTTTACATTTCCAACACTTGCAGGCGGCTCATTATAATACGCTTTCTGCATACAGCCACCTTTACTAAATAGTACCCAGTAATATTTATTGTTCAGGTCTGCGTTGTCCATGTAATAATTATCATATACCGCCCCGGCTATCAGGCCGGAGTCCAAACTCGCCACATCATCATAGCCCCACTGATAACTATCTGCCGAATTATCTAGGCAGATCAGCCTGTTATTTATTAAAATCACAGTGGGATTAGGAGCTATATTGCTGTTAACATTCACAGTATCATTTACTACACCCATGCAGCCAGTATTGGGATAAACACTTGCAAGTGTTATTTGGCTACTGCCTGCATTTGGGAAATTTACTAAACAATACTGCCCTCCAGCACCTATATTCCATATTGCAGCATTATTAGCCCTCCATATATAGCTGGTGCCCGCCGGGGCTGCATTGGCCGTGCCAAAATTCTGGTACATAATACCCGAACATACATCAGCTGCTGGCTTTGTATCTATACTCGGTACTGGTGGAGTTAGATTTACCCTCACTGTTACATCTGCTGTGTCAAAACAGCCGTTCAAGGAAAGAATATATTGGTAGTTTACACTAGTGGAACTGGAACTGCTATTTGATAAAGTCTCATTGATGTTTCCACTACCACTATTGCTTGCAGGTGTAATGCCGCTCACAACTGCTCTCGTCCAAGCCATTGTAGCATTAACCGAATCACTGATAGCAGTATAACTAAAAACCGTACCGCTGCAAACACTATCATTCAATGCACTGCTTAACACCGGTGCCTTATAAATAGTATAGGAGTTGGTAGTAACTGTACCCCCTGTTGCGCTAATTGTAGCAGTATAACTGCCGGGGCTTGTTGTTAGAAATTGAGTATTTAGGCTATCATAGAATTTCTGAACACGATAATTATATTGATCAGTTATGTATAAATTTCCGCTGTCATCCTGGTAAATACCGGTTGGGGCGCTAAATTGATTAGGGTTCGCACCCAGTCCGTTTCCGGCTACAGTAATGCCTATACTCGCTCCATAACGCCATTTTTGAATACGGTTATTATGTTGGTCCGCTATATACACATTTTTTGAGTTGTCAACATACACACTTTGTGGATTGTACAATTGGTTCCCAAAGCTACCGTTTCCATTCCCTCCGGCTACGGTTATACCACTGGTTGCACCCGCGGCCCATTTTTGTATGCGGCCATTATATGCGTCCGCAATGTAAATACTTCCGCTGTCATCCACATATATCCCATTAGGCGTGTGTAATTGGTTTGCATTATTTCCGGCTCCGTTACCGCCCGCTACGGTAACACCGTTTGTTGCTCCGGGTGCCCATTTCTGTATACGGTTATTATTTTGATCAGATATATAGATAGTATCAGAATGGTCTACAAAAATACTAAGTGGAGTGTTAAATTGGTTAGGCCCGTTACCGCTACCATTACCTCCAGCCACTGTTGTTCCGCTTGTTGCTCCAGGTGCCCATTTTTGAATCCGGTTATTATTTGCATCCGCAATGTAAATGTTCCCGCTGTCATCCACATATATACCATTAGGGGAGTTTAATTGATTTGCATTGCTACCTGCTCCGTTACCACCCGCTACCGTTATTCCGCTGGTTGCTCCGGGCGCCCATTTCTGTATCCTGTTATTGTTCTGATCGGCCAGGTATACATTCCTGTTATGGTCCACATAAATACCTGTCGGTAAATTTAGCTGGTTTGCATTACTGCCTGCTCCGTTACCCCCGGCTACTGTATTGCCATTGGCAGTAAAAGTTGCAACCACCGTAAGCACATTAATACCATCTTTATTCCAAACCACCTGGCCGGGTATTTCATTGCTTGTAAAGGAAAGCGTTGCGCCAACACAGGAAGAATTGCCGCTTAATGATACAACAGGGATGGTATATAAAACATACACGCTGAATGCAATACTATCAATACAAGTTCCATTGCTTACTATTAATAAACCAACATATGTTCCGGGAGATGCACTTGCAGGTATGTTTAAAGTAACAGGCGATGCAGGCAAGCTTACATTACTCACATTTGTAAACCCTGCGGTAATGGCAGCAGTTCCCCATACAATGCTATACATTGTTGGGTTGCCAAATGTTGCGGTAAATGCTAATGACGCGCTTGTTGCTCCTTGTATAACATTTGGATTGCTGCCTAATACAATACCGCTCCCAATACTAACCGGGGATGTCGTAACTATACTACCTGCTCCGCTAACACTTGCTGTATAAATACCAGCACTGGTTGCAGTATAATTCTCATTTATATTCGCAGCATATTCCAAGATCCGTGCATTTCCTCCATCAGAAACATAAAGATTACTATTATAATCCAGGCAAACACCTCTTGGTTGATTTAATGATACTATAGTTGTGCCGTTGTTTGCTCCCATAACCCATTTTTGGATACGGCTGTTATGCTGGTCGGATATATACATCGTACCACTGGCATCCATATATAAAGCGCTTGGCGCATTTAATTGGTTGGCAGCGCTTCCTGTTCCATTCCCACCTGCTACTGCTATACCACTTGCTGCTCCCGGTGCCCATTTCATTACATTGCAATTTTGCCAATCTGCTACGTATATATTCCCGGATGTATCCACACTTATACCCGTAGGAATATTAAATTGGTTAGCGTTGCTACCCAGGCCATTTCCACCCGCTACTGTTGCACCGCTTGTTGCTCCCGGCGCCCATTTCTGTACTCTGTAATTAAGACGGTCAACAACATATATATTTCCGGTATCATCTACAAATAAACCCTGGGGCCTGTTTAGTTGATTGGCATTACTCCCCAGGCCATTTCCTCCCGCCACTGTAGTGCCGCTGCTTGCACCCGGCGCCCATTTCTGCACACGGTTATTGTCTATATCAGACACATAAATATTACCACTGTTATCTACAAACAAACCTCCCGCACCTCCATTAAGATTAATAATACCACCTAATGATAATTGGTTTGCATTACTGCCTGCTCCGTTCCCTCCGGCTACTGTTATGCCACTGCTTGCACCTGGCGCCCATTCCTGTACACGATTATTTCCTGCATCCAATACGTAGTTATTACCATTCAAATCCACAAATATTCCGGACGGCGTTGTTAATTGATTTGCATTACTGCCTTGGCCATTCCCCCCTGCTGTGTTGGTCCCGCTTGCTGCATATGTTGGCGAAACTATCTGCACTATCACACCATTTTTTTTCCAGTCTATCTCTGTAGGAATCTCATTAGTATAAACGCTCAGGTTGCCGCTGTTACATGCTAAATTATTTCCCGATAATGAAGCAAACATTATACCCGGCAAAACTGTAATAGTAAAACTCACACTGCTGCTGCAGGCAGTATTATTGGTAGTTAATGTCCCTTGATGAACTCCAACATGCGCCGAGGCCGGTATGCTTACGATAATAGGTGAAGATGGCAGGCTAATATTATTGACGTTTGCAAATCCCTGTGCAATATCTGCATTGCTCCAGCTTATACTATAAGTAGTGGGTATGCCAAAACTTGAAGTATAAGGCAAGGATGTACTTGTAGTACCCGCGTTTATAACTGGGTTGCTGCCTAATACAATACCCGAAACCGTAAAAGCTCCCGTTGTCACAGTTCCGCCTGCAGTTGTAACACTTGCTGTATAACTACCTGCACTGTTTGTTACATAGCTGGTATCAATGCTTGCCACAAATTGCTGTACCCTGTTATTACTTGCATCCGCAACATAGATATTCCCGTTTGCATCCGGAAAAACTCCATTAGGAGTGTTTAATTGATTGGCATTGCCCCCGCCGGTTCCGGTTCCTGCCATTGTTATGCCATTGCCCGCACCCTGGGTCCATTCCTGGATACGGTTATTCCCGGCATCCGCTATATAAATATTACCGCTTTTATCTACATAAACCCTGAAGGGCATATTCAATTGGTTTGCATTGCTTCCTGCCCCGTTCCCGCCAGCTACAGTAGTACCACTCGTTGCCCCAATTGCCCATTTTTGGATACGTCTATTATTTTGGTCTGCTATATATAAATTGCCATTATCATCAAGAAATATACCTATGGGATTATTTAATTGGCTGGCATTACCTCCTTGTCCATTTCCCCCTGCCACCGTTATTCCGCTGCTTGCTCCTGCGGCCCATTTTTGAATACGTTGATTGGCCTCATCGCTTTCATATATATACCCGCTATCATCCACATATACGCCCACTGGTCCATTAAGTTGGTTAGAATTACCGCCTGCGCCGTTACCTCCTGCTACGGTAATACCGCTGCTGGCTCCTGCCATCCATTTCTGTACTCGGTTATTCGAATAATCTGCTATATAAATATTGCCATTCCTATCCACAAATACACCAGAAGGATCATTTAACTGGTTTGCACCGCTACCCGCGCCATTACCTCCTGCTACTGTAATACCGCTGCTGGCTCCTGCCATCCATTTCTGGATGCGGTTATTATTGCCGTCTGATATATAAATACTACCACTAAAATCAATGTATATGTCGTTAGGTCTGCTTAATTGATTAGCTGCGCTGCCGGCAGTCGTCCCTGTGCCGGCTACTGTATTTGCATTAACCGTGTAAGTAGGCAATATGGTCTGCACTATATTCCCGTTTTTTTCCCAGCTTATTTGCAAAGGAGGTTCATTACTATACAGGCCCAATGTACCCCCGCTGCATGTAACGCTATTCCCTGTTATGGATGCTATGGCTGGGGCCGCTAATACAGTAATAGCAAAGCCTATGGCATCGCTTGTGCAGCTACTGTTACTAACCATTATACTGCCAAAGTATACCCCCGCGGCTGCGCTTACAGGAATGTTGATCGTAATAGCGGATGGCAATATGCTTGCATTACTTACATTTACAAATCCACTCGCACTTGATAAACTATCCCAAACTATACTATATTTCGTGGGGACACCCCAGCTAACTGAGTAAGGTAAAGAGATATTGCTGGTTCCCTGCACTACACCTGCATTGATCCCTAAATTAATACCTATGCCAATTGCAAACACAGTTGTATTTGCTGTACCTCCTGCTGCTGTAACTGTACCAGTATAATTGCCCGCATTCGTGGCATTATAATTCATATTTATAGCAGTAGGAAATTTCTGAATGCGGTGATTGGCAGCATCAGCTACATAAATATTTTCACTCCCATCCACAAATACGCCTGCCGGATTGTTTAACTGTAGCGGACCTGCTCCCACAATTCCAGACCCTGCCACTGTACTGCTGGTACTGCTTGCAAAAAGCCATTCCTGAATTCGATTATTGTTCCCGTCTGCTGCAAAAACATTTCCACTCACATCAGTAAATACCCCGGTAGGATGATTTAATCCGCTTATGATGGTAACTCCGCTACTGGCCCCGGCAGCCCATTCCTGTATTCGGTTATTATTTTGGTCTGCTATATAGATATTTCCGCTTCCATCCACATATACACCCGCAGGATTATTTAGCTGGCTGGCACTAGATCCCGCAGTGCCGGTTCCGGCTACAGTTACTCCGCTTGTAGCTCCCGCAGCCCATTTCTGCACCCTGTTATTAAAATAGTCGCCCACATATACATTGCCGGTGTCATCCGAAAATACCCCCCATGGATGGTATAATTGGTTCGCTGCAGAGCCTGCTCCATTACCCCCGGCCACAGTCGTGCCACTCGTAGCCCCTGCTGCCCATTTCTGTACCCGGTTATTGCTATAATCCGATATGTATATATTTCCATTGCTATCAACAAATACGCTTGCCGGGTTGTTTAGCTGGTTGGCACTACTACCCGCTCCGTTACCACCAGCCACCACTGTTCCACTGCTGGCCCCGGCAGCCCATTTCTCAATCCGGTTATTATTTTGGTCAGCTATATAGGTATTGCCCGCATGGTCAACGTACACAGCATTCGGGAAATTTAATTGATTAGAATTGCTTCCTGCCCCATTACCACCTGCAACTGTTACAGTTGTTACTAAAGGATTGAACTTCTGTACACGGCTATTACTGTAGTCCGCTACATAAACCATTCCGGCACTATCTGCAAAAACACCATATGGATTATGCAATTGATTCGATCCGCTACCTGCGGTTCCTGTTCCCGCTACTGTAATTCCGTTGCTTGTACCTGCCGTCCATTTCTGAACACGGTTATTTCCTCCATCAGCAATATAAACATTACCGCTTCCATCTACATATATTCCATAGGATGTACTAAACTGGTTAGCTCCGCTACCTGCCCCATTTCCTCCTGCCACAGTTACACCGCTTGTTGCTCCGCTGGCCCATTTTTGTACCCGGTAATTGCCCAAATCCAATATATACATATTACCACTATCATCCACTACTACACCTGTAGGATAACTTAACTGGTTTGCTCCACTACCCGCCCCGCCAGTTCCGGCCACTGTTACGCCGCTGCTTGCCCCGGGCGCCCATTTCTGTATCCGGCTATTATAGTAATCAGCCACATAGATATTACCGGCACTATCTACACACACGCCAAATGGATAATATAACTGATTTGCTCCATTCCCCTGCCCGTTACCTCCCGCTACCGTTACACCACTTGTAGCACCGGGCACCCATTTCTGAATTCGGTTATTCCCATAATCAGACACATAAATATTGCCAGTATCATCCACAAATATGCCAATAGGATAATTTAACTGGTTTGCATTACTACCTGCTCCATTCCCGCCTGCAACTGTAGTGCCACTCGTTGCTCCTAACGTCCATTTCTGAATACGGTTGTTTCCATAATCAGCAATATATACATCCCCATTTGCTTTCATAAACACACTCGTTGGTGCATATAACTGGTTGGCAGCACTGCCATTTCCATTGCCCCCTGCTACAATAGTTCCGACACCGGGGTACACAGGCAATGTCGTCTGCACCACATTCCCATTTTGCTTCCACACTATCTGGCTGGGCTGCTGGCTGCTGCTCAATGTCAGCATGCCACTATTGCAAGTAATATTGCTCCCGTTTAAGGACACTGTTGGCACTTGCGCGTAATCTGTGAACGAGCTCAAAAGCAGCGAGCCCAGACAAAGGTTTACAAAGATATTTTTCATCTTTATTAAGATTTAAACTTTTTCCTCAGGCACCCTTATAATAAACTCCACTCTTCAGAAAAAATGCTAATGGCTCAGAACGATAAGAAATTATTTTGAGTCTGGTAATTGATTTCATAATGAAGTTTATTGCACTCGCGTCATTGCGAGGAACGAAGCAATCTCACGAAATGAGGAAGTGTAATACACCCTTTTTGTTTATGAAATCAACTATTAGACTCTATGCAATAATTCCAATCATCTACTTAGACAACATTAAAGTTAATATAGTTGGGAAGAAAATAAAAATAATAGACATATAAATACATATTACAAAACCATCATGTAAATCGGACTAATCATAAAAATCACAGTTCAGACAATTAGTTACTTTTGCAGCCTCAATCTCAATATAACAAATGAAACTAGTTAGCTACCTCAAACAGGGAAAAGAACAATTGGCATTCTACATAAACAACCAGCTATACGATACCAATGCTGCGAACATAACTTTACCTGCTACAATGAAGGCGCTTCTCGATAACTGGGAAGCTTCAATAAGCGAAATGCACAAAGCAAACGATGCCATTAAAAATGGTACTGCATCCGAAAGTACCAGCTTTATAAATGCAGAGATACTGGCCCCGGTACCGCATCCCACATCCTGCCGCGATGGCTATGCTTTCCGCCAGCATGTGGCGGCTGCCCGCCGCAACCGCAAGGTGGATATGATCCCCGAGTTTGACCAATACCCCATCTTCTACTTCACCAACCACAATGCCATACAAGGCCCGGGCCCGATACCCTGCATGCCCGATCATTTTCAGAAACTGGATTTTGAACTGGAGGCTGCAATAGTCATCTGTAAAAAAGGCCGTAACATAAAAGCAGCAGAAGCAGACCAATACATAGGCGGCTACATGATTATGAACGACATGAGCGCCCGCACCCTGCAAATGGAAGAAATGCTCCTGAACCTGGGCCCAGCTAAAGGCAAAGATTTTAGTACGGTTATTGGCCCAATACTGGTAACCCCCGAAGAACTGGAACCATATAAGATACCAGCAAAGCCAAATCATATAGGTAATGCTTACAATCTTAAAATGACCTGCACTGTAAATGGCGTACAGGTAAGCGAAGGCAATATGGGCGATATGGACTGGACCTTTGCCGAGATCATAGAGCGTTGTGCATACGGAGCAGATATACTACCCGGAGATGTGATAGGCAGCGGCACAGTAGGCACAGGTTGTTTCCTGGAACTGAACGGAACAGGCCTGCTGAACGACCCAAATTATAAAGTACAATGGCTGCAGCCCGGCGATATGGTAGAAATGGAAATTGAAGGCCTTGGCCATCTTCAAAACACCATAGTAGCAGAAAATACGGACTGGAGTATTTTAAAACTAAAGAAAAAGTAATAATTACCCACTGAAACATGCTGATGTTTTTGTAGTCTCTGCGAAAGTCTGCGAGTTTCTGCGGAAAATAAATAAACACTATTCCCAAATAGCTCTGCGAGTCTCTGCGGGAAATAACCTTTTTATATGGATAATAATACAATTGTAGGAGTTATAGGCTCAGGTGCAATGGGTGCAGGCATAGCACAGCTTGCTGCTATGGCAGGACATCAGGTAGTATTATATGACAACAATACCGCCGCCCTCGATAATGCAAAAACCAAACTCAGCACCACCCTGCAAAAACTACAGGAAAAAGACAAACTAAAAAATGCTGATGAAATACTAGCCCGTTTCACATTTGCAAACGAGCTTAATACATTTGCCCACTGCGGTTTGATAATAGAAGCCATTATAGAAAAACTGGAAGTAAAAAAAGCCGTATTTGCCGACGTAGAAAAAATAGTAAACGATACCTGTCTCCTCGCCAGCAATACATCCTCATTGTCTATCACCTCCATAGCAGCCGCATGCAATAAGCCCGGCAGAGTATTAGGCCTGCACTTTTTCAATCCGACACCACTAATGGCCCTGGTAGAAATAATACCTGCAGTACAAACAGATGCCACCTTGATTCCCGCAGCAAAACAACTCATGCAGAACTGGGGCAAAACACCGGTACTTGCAAAAGACACCCCCGGCTTTATAGTTAACCGCATTGCCCGCCCCTTCTATGGCGAAGCCATCCGCATATACGAAGAAGGCATTGCCGACATGGCCACCATAGACTGGTCCATGACGGAAATGGGAGGCTTCCGTATGGGTCCCTTTGCCCTTATGGATTTTATAGGCCATGATGTAAACTACATAGTAACAGAAACCGTCTTCCAATCCTTCTTTTACGACCCCCGATATAAACCCTCCTTCTCCCAGAAAAGATTACTCGAAGCTGGCTGGCTTGGCAAAAAATCAGGACGTGGTTTTTATAACTATGCCGAAGGCATCACCATGCCCGAACCCAATAAAGATGAGACCTTAGGCATCAATATCTTCGAACGCATACTTGCCATGCTCATCAACGAAGCTGTAGAAGCCCTGCACTTAAATATAGCATCCCACGAAGACCTGGAAACCGCCATGACCAAAGGCGTTAATTACCCCAAAGGCTTGCTGAAATGGTGTGACGAATGGGGAGCAGACAAATGCCTTGAAAAACTGGACGGCCTCTACCACGCCTACCACGAAGACCGCTACAGGGCAAGTATATTGCTAAGAATGCTCGTCGCCAGCCGAAGGTCTTAAGAAAATAATACTACTCGCGTCATTGCGAGGCACGAAGCAATCTCACGAAATGAAAGGTATTAATTCTATTGATTGAGCAAACGATCTTCAACTATAGAAAGCACCGTATAATTTTTTTAATTTCAAATTCGCATATTTGCACATTATTTCTTCATCGCATCCACTTTGCATGAATAAATATCAGGGTCATTGATCACGCTGTCTATATGTTCCAGCGCATCTGTCTCATTGGGGAACTTCTTCATCATCTTATCCATCACACAATCACAATAGGCTTTAGCCTTATCGGCCGAGCCTGCCCATGTATTGGCTTGTTCAATACAATCATCATAAAACGCGGTTTTGTCTTCATTGTCCCAACTACCTTTACAGGCTGCAAAAGAGAAAGCTATGAATACAAAAATGATGATCCTGCCCATAATTGATATTTTAGTAGATAAAGCTGTATTTTGTAAATGATTTCAAATAAAGCTACATAATTTATGCTAAAGATAACCATTCTTTACGGCGCTATCCGCGAAGGTCGCCTTAGTATACGCGCAGCGAGGGCGCTCGAAAAAGCTTTAAAAGAAAGTGGCAAAGCCGAAGTTACTTTTATTGATATCAAGACCTACAATCTCCCCGTAATGGAAGCCCGCCTCTTCGAAATGAAAAACCCGTCTGCTTCATTATTAGAGATCAGTAATGCATTAAGTAGCGCAGATGGTATTGTATTGGTCTCACCGGAGTATAATAATGGTTATAGTGGCGCTCTGAAAAATACGGTTGATTACTTCACCAAAGAATGGTCACACAAACCCATTGGTATAGTAGCAGGCTCCAACGGCAGAATGGGAGGCATCAACGCATCTAACATGATGCAATTGCTCATACTGGCTATCAATGCTTTCCCCATGCCCTACAAACTCCTTGTCCCAGAGCTCCATCTCTCCCTCGATGAAGATGGCAATCCTCAAAATGAGATCATTGCCAAAAACATCAAACGCTTTGTATCAGAATATTTATGGTTTGTAGAGGCCATTTCAAACCAGGTGAAAAAAGGGACTTAATTCTATTTTTCGTAACTTTATAAACAATAAAGATAGTTTATGGC
>CAIYVS010000761.1 GCA_903929655.1 uncultured Bacteroidota bacterium
AAGCTGCAGGCGATATATACTTTGGTTGAAAATGAAATTAGCATGTATGATGATGCAACTTTAAACATGTTGCGGGAAACAAGTAGTGAGTATCATTCCGGTAAAATGAAAGGATACAGTGTGGAAGAATCTATCGAAAATGTTAGAAAGCAAATAAAGAAGGGAAATGTATAAGCTCGTAATAACTGCAAGAGCGGAATCGCATACTATCCACATTTGCAATTATTATGAAGAGCAATGGCCAGGTTTGAGTGACAGATTTTTAGAAGAATTCCTTCTGGTTTACAATAAGATTGCTAAAAGCCCACAATATTACAGCTATATTTTGCCGAATGAAAAATACTGGGATGTTAAACTGGGTAAGTTTCCATATGTTGTTGTTTTCGAAATTTATAATGATGAGGTAATTGTACTGACAGTTTTAAACACAAGACAGGAAACTAAATTTTAAATCACTTCCCCCTCACCATCTCCCAAAGTACCACACCCACACTTACCGATATATTAAGAGAATGTTTGGATCCATATTGTGGTATCTCGATGCAGCCATCCGCTTTTTCTAATACCTCATCATTTACGCCGCTTACCTCATTGCCAAAAACAAGGGCAATCTTTTCTTTTTGCCAGTTTAGTTGTGCCAGGCTGATGCTGTTATGCGCCTGTTCAATAGCATATATTTTATAACCCGCTTCACGGGCGCTTTCCACTGCCTCCATGGTAGAAAGGAAATGCTTCCAGCTAACCGTTTCTGTTGCCCCGAGGGCAGTCTTATGAATATCCCGGTGGGGAGGGGTAGGAGTGTAGCCGCACAGGTAGATGGCCTCTGTAGCAAAAGCATCGCAGGTGCGAAAGGTCGAGCCCACATTATGCATGCTTCTTACATCATCCAGTATCACAATAATGGCATGTTTCCCAGCCAGCTTCATTTCGTCAGCGCTCAGCCTGTCAAGTTCATCCATTGTCTTTTTTGTGTACATATTTCTGTATAAGGGGGCAAAATAAAGGGATGATTTGCAATAATTCCGTCTAATACCTTAAAAGAGCGAAAAAAATCCCTGTTTGTATTGATTTTTTAATAATAAACTTTATTATCTTTGAAAAAAGCGACAAAGAATATGGGTGCCGGTTTGTTGAATAGCCATGGTATTCAGTGGCAAAGAGAAGAGGATGTGATGTCAGATACGGTCATAGACCTGGTTCACAATCTTATTGTATGGAATGATGACGTGAATACTTTTGAATGGGTAGCCCAATCGCTTATAGAAATATGCCAGCATTCTGCGGAACAAGCCGAACAATGTGCTTTTATCATTCATAATAAAGGGAAATATGGAGTGAAAAGAGGCGCATACGATATACTAAAACCAAAATGCGAAGCCCTGCTCGACAGGGGCATACAGGCAACTATTGATTGCTGAACTTCTTAATACAAACAATAATTCACCAAAGTTCCTTTGCGGAAAAACAAGTTTAGCACCGTATTCTGGTAAGAATAATGCAATTCCTGGTTCACAGATCTTAGCAGCATATCCTTGGGCATGCCCAATACTTTAATTACATCAGCCATATGGGTTTCTCCGTTTTTCAGGTACTTCGTGTTACGGTTGTCCCAATTTCCCTTGGTGACATTCTGTGCCGAAAAAGACAGTTTATCCAGCTTGGAAGTACGATTGTTCCAGTAGATAACAAAATTGGCGTCCGGGCTGTTATAATACCAAACATCCTGTTTTTTCTCCTGTTCTATTTTAAGGGGTTGGCCCAATAAAGACGCTATATCATCAGGCTTTGCCTGCTCGGGCTGCAGACCTATTAACGATAGTAACTTATCTGTATGGTTTTCTGCAAAGCATGCAGAACTCATAAATAATAAAATGGCCGATAAAAGTAAATACTTGATATTTTTCATAGCTCTTATGTTCCCAATATAGTTTAATAATACCATTATAATGCCATCTTTCTATATCCAAACGTTAAAAACATGTTTTTTAGTATATTTTAACAGCGAAATTCTACGTAATCTCTTTTTAAAAGGGTGAATTTCTTCTGTCTATTTCCTGCTATGCCTTTAAGACATTATTTTTGGTTCTTAGTTTAATCATTTGCCTATGCGATATTTATGCCTGCTCCTCTTGATGTTTTCAAGCCAGTTTTGTTTTGCGCAAAACGGCAGTAAACAAATAAGCCTCGAGGACATATGGAAGAATAACACTTTTGCTATAAAAAGTGTTCCGGGATTTAATGCAATGAAGGATGGAAAATATTATACCCAAATAGATAAGGAAGGCAAACACCAATATATAAGGGTTTATGACCTGGAAACAGGCAAACAGGAAAAAACCATCTTCGATAATGGTGTTCAGAAATTTAATGGCAAAGAGCTGACCATTGAGTCCTATGTATTCAGCAAAGACGAGAAAAAGATGCTCCTGTTCACAGAAGGCGAACATATCTACAGGCGTTCAGAACTATGCAGGGTTTTTGTTTACGATATTCCATCAGGCAACCTGCAACTCCTGGACTACGATAAAGTGTTACACGCCACCTTTTCGCCGGATGGGAAGAACGTAGCATTCGTAAAAAACAATAACCTTTATTACAAAGACCTGGAAAACGACCAGGTAGTCCCAATAACTACTGATGGCGAAAAGAACAGGATCATAAATGGGAATTGTGATTGGGTATATGAAGAAGAATTCGCTTTTTCAAGGGCTTTCGATTGGTCCCCCGACGGGCAAAATATTGCTTACTATCGCTTTGATGAAAGCCTGGTCCCTGAATATACGCTCACTATGTTCGACGCACTTTATCCTACCTTAAAAACCTACAAATATCCCAAGGCAGGAGAGCGCAACTCCATAGTACAGATCAAAATTTATAATCTCGAAAAGAAGAAAGTGCTTACCACTGATGTAGGTAAAGAAACAGATCAATATATCCCCCGCATAAAATGGAGTAACGATGCCAATCAGCTATGTATATACAGATTGAACCGCCATCAAAATAGACTGGAATTGCTCATGGCGAATGCATCAAGCGGCAACTCACAAATTATTTATAAAGAAGAAAATAAATATTTTATCGACATCAGCGATAACCTGAAATTCCTGCCCGATGGACATTCTTTCATTCTCAATTCAGAACGCGATGGCTATAACCACATCTATAAATGGAATTGGGAAAAACAAAAGCTGACAACATTAACAGAGGGTGATTATGATGTGGAAACCATAATTGGTGTTGACGAAGAAAGCAAACTGGTATATTATACATCTGTAGAAGCATCCCCATTACAACGTAAATTATACGCCGTAAACTGGAACGGCGAGCATAAAAAATGTCTTACTACAGAAAACGGCACCCATAGCATCACACCTTGCATAGCCTACAATTATTTCCTCGACAGGTATTCCCGCTTAAATGCCGTACCTCTTTACTACCTCCGGGATAATAAAGGAAAGATCATTCGCACTCTTGAAGACAATAAAGCCCTCAAAGAAAAAATGGCAGAGTATGCATTGGGAAATATCCGTTTTGCAAAAATGACGGGTGTTGACCATAAACTGAATGCATGGATCATTACCCCTCCCGGTTTTGACAGCACAAAGAAATATCCCGTACTCATGTATCAATACAGCGGTCCGGGTTCCCAGGAGGTTGCAGACCGTTTCCCTATCGGGAATTATTTCTGGCACCAGATGATGGCAGAAAAAGGGTATATTGTAGTATGTGCAGACGGTACAGGTACAGGCTTCAGGGGAGAGGAGTTCAGGAAAAAGACCTATCTCCAACTAGGCAAATACGAAAGCGATGACCAGATAGCAGTCGCTAAGTATCTGGGCACATTGCATTATGTAGATAAAAACCGCATCGGCATATGGGGCTGGAGCTACGGCGGCTTTATGAGCAGCACCTGCATTATGAAAGGAAATGATGTTTTTAAAGCAGCAGTGGCAGTGGCCCCCGTCACCAACTGGCGTTACTACGATAACATATACACCGAGCGCTATATGCGCCGTCCGCAGGAGAATGAAAAAGGCTATGATGAGAATGCCCCCGAAAAAATGGTAGATAAACTGAAGGGAAAATTCCTGCTCATACACGGCACCGCAGACGATAACGTACATTTCCAGAATTCTGTGATGCTCGTGGATGCAATGATAAAAGCTAATAAAGATTACGATTCTGAATATTACCCTAATAAAAATCATGGTATATCAGGCGGCAATACCCGTTTGCATTTATTCAGGCGCATGACCGAATATATTTTAACTAATCTTTGATAAGTATTTGAATGATCAGGCTGGAATGGATGTTTTACAGGTGGAAACCGGTGCGTTATGTCATAGACCTGACCAAACGTATCATGCTGCCGGGCTTAGAAAAGGTGTCTTTATATTCTGTAAGTAAGTTCTTTATTAAAGAGATCAGCGACATTAATATAAATGAAAAAGCTGCTGCTGCAACCTATAATTTTATAATGGCCCTACCGCCCACTTTACTTTTTCTCTTTTCACTGGTTCCCTATTTACCATTGAGTCATGTAGAAAGTACCATTTTGGATACACTTAAGCTGGTAACTCCCAATGCAGATATATATAATAGCGTAAAAGTGGTAGTGGTTGATTTTATGCATACTCCACGTAAAGACGTCTTGTCATTTGGTATATTATTGGTGCTCTATTTTGCTTCTAATGGTATTATGGGGCTCATGACCAGTTTCGATGCAAGTCTTTCACTCTATAAAAAAAGGAATTATTTCCGTCGCAGATGGACAGCCATTAAACTAACCTTTGTATTGATCTGTGTAGCCATCGCATCACTGGCAGTTCTCATCATTCAAAGCACCGTGCTGAATGTATGGATAATAAGAATATTTCATAGTAAGCTGCTTATTTTATTGGGCAGTTTTTCTGTATTGGTTCTGCTTATTTTTTGCGCTATTTCTCTCATATACGTTTATGGCCCCTCACTTACTCATAGCTTTAAGTTTGTTTCGGCGGGCTCAGTACTGGCCACTGTTGCTAGTTTGGTAGCAACGATCATATTCTTTTACCTCGTAAATAATTTTCTGAATTATAATAAAGTATACGGTTCCATTGGCACCATCATCGCTTTCATGGTCTGGGTATGGATCAATACCCTTATTATATTGATCGGGTATGAACTAAACGTAAGTATTTTATTAGGGAAAATATCAGTAGAAAAAGATGAGGCTAAAAAAGAAAAAAAATAATTCGCTTGCATTATTGATTTTTACCTTGCTGATAAGCTCATGCACAAATAAAGATGCCATGCCTTATAAAGTAACCTTTACAGAGCATGTAGCACCCATACTTTATAAAAACTGTACTATTTGTCACAGGCCCGGAGGCACTGCGCATTTTTCACTCATTACCTATTCCGATGCAAGGAGCAACGCTGCTTCCATTGCCTATGTTACAAAAGAGCGCATGATGCCGCCCTGGCCCGCAGATCCTCATTATACAGAGTTTGTTGGCCAGCGTCTGTTAAGCGAACATGATATTAGTATCTTACAAAAATGGGTAATTGACAGCGCAACCGAAGGCCCTAAAGATAAACTCGTCCCCCTGCCGGCATTCCCAATCGGTTCTTTAATAGGCACACCAGATATGCGCATACCCCTTCAGCCTTACCTTTTAAAACCCTATAGCTCAGATAAATTTCTTTTAATAAAAGTGCCCTTCCAGTTTCCGAATGATACTTTTGCCGCTCTTATAGAATTTATGCCCGGCCGGAATAATGTAGTGCATCATGTCAACGGCGACATGGTGAAATATGATTTCGATAAAAAAAGCAATGTTTTTGCCGGGGAAAGAATAGTTGACATGGTAGAAGATAGTACCATCATATTGGCTTTTCAAAAATTAGGTCTGCCCAATGACGATGGCAGCTACCCAACCCTCCAGAAATCCGTAGTAAATTACCTGCCCGGTGTATCAGGTCAGTTATATCCCGATGGAATAGGTGGCTACAAATTACCACGTAAAGGCGCTTTTTTGCTCAACGACCTGCATTATGGCTTTACTGGCAAGGATAGTCTGATAGACAGCTCATACATCAACATATTCTTTGCCAAAACACCACCTGGCAGGCCTTTAAAAGAATTTCAGTTAGGTACGCTCGGTGTTTCCCCCGTTGAGCCGGATATGTTCATACAACCCAACACCCTAAAACCTGTCAGCAGCCGTTTCATAGTACCAGCCGACATTTCCATCCTCACCATCAATCCCCATATGCATCTGCTGGGTAAGAGTTTCAAAGCCTATGCACTAAAGCCTGACGGTGATACCATTCGCTTAATATCCATTCCCCGCTGGGATTTTAACTGGCAGTACTTCTATACTTTTAAGAAAATGGTTAAGATACCCAAAGGCAGCACCATAGTGGCAGAAGGCGTTTACGATAATACAAAGAAGAATATCAATAACCCCTTCAGCCCGCCACGCCTGGTGCGCGACCAGAACGGCAGCATGCGCTCCACAGATGAAATGTTCCAGTTCATTATCAGCTATCTGCCTTATAGGGAAGGAGATG
The DNA here is from genome assembly GCA_903929655.1 of uncultured Bacteroidota bacterium. GTDB lineage: Bacteria > Bacteroidota > Bacteroidia > Chitinophagales > Chitinophagaceae > JABDGU01. The sequence continues at coordinate 6,556 of CAIYVS010000761.1, forward strand.
AGAACATCAGTTTGGAGAGATAAACCTTCGTATTAATTTATCCTGATTATGAGCAAATAATTCTGATATTCTTAATGCCCATTTTCCCTTTACTAATCATATCTTTGCAGCCCAAATTATAGTATGAAAAATCAATTACGTCGTTTTGTAGTTTATTACCGTCTTCCGCTTGCTGTTCTGGTTTTATTACTGGGTTTCCTTATAGGCTTTAAAGTTTCTCATGGATGGTGGATGGCTTGGATACCTTTTTTAGTGGCTATCCTCATGGTAGTGGCTCATTTCATGGTTGGCCCTATGACCCTCATTCAAGGCTTCATTGAGGCTGGCGATATGGAAGGCGCAGAAAAGCTGATGAAGCGCGTAAAATATCCTAATCTCCTGTATAAGCCCATACGTTCATCCTACTACATGCTCCGCGCCAATTTTTCCACCATAGGTGATGACCTTGACAAAGCAGAATCAGACCTCCGCAAAAGCCTCGAGGGCGGCATGGCCGAAAAAGATTACGAAGGCACAGCCTACCTGCAATTAGGCGCCATAGCGCAGAAAAAAGGGAATATGAAAGAGGCCTACGAACACCTCCGTAAAGCAGTAAAATTAGGCTTACCCGATAAAGACAATGCCGCAGCAGCCTACCTGCAATTATGCAGCATTGCCATACAGCGCCATGAGTATAAAGCCGCCAAACAATACTTCAGTAAAGCAAAATCCTTCAAATCAACCAATGAACAAGTTGTTTCCCAGATAAAGGAAATGACCAAGTATATAGCAAGGATACCAGGGTAGAAAGACGTTTATTCAAAATTTTATCGTTATTGTATTTCTTCTTTTTTTCGTAGTGTCCAAATATAGCTATACGGTGAATTATTACTCTCAGAGTCTTCTAGATCAGAACTTGATTGTTTGAAATCTCCCCATTCGTCCTTTAAAATATTTGTAATAATTTTTTCTGAATCATAAATTTTATCATTTTCATCGTCCTTTACAAATGCCTCGAAAGTATTTAAATACGTAGTATTGATAAAACCATCGCAATTTTTATTATGTTTTTTTGAGGCTTCTTTTTCTTGATAAAAAAGTACTTGAGTATTTTGTTTTGCAAATTCTCTAAACTCTTTTATTGATACATTCTTGTATTCTCCATTTTTTTTTGTTTTTGTTAACGGGAAGTCCTCATTAAATAGACCAAAAGCCACAGTTAGATCCATTATTTTCTTTTCATAAAATTCAGAATAAGCAATTGTCTTTAATCGTTCCATCTGTTTTATCTGTTCTATTGCCCAATTTTTCATAGAATCAAAAGAAACGATATTTTTCACATTATCTCTTTTTATAGAAATTACTTCGTTAGTATTGATATAACCAATATATCCTTGAACTTCCTTTACTCTAATCCCATTTGCTAAAATTACTGCCCCTAATCCCGGCTCTCGAAATAGATATACTGTTTTGTCTCTAGGCATAATAGTAAGCTTTCCTAATATTTTATCATCTTCTTTTATTTCGATTAATTCTAATGATAATTTTTTTATATTTTCGATTGATATTTCTTTCGAATCAGGGAAAATGTCTAAAAGACTACTTTTCTTAATGTTTGTGTACTCATACAGTTGCGAGCAATTTAATTTGTATATGTTGTTTGGGGGGAAAGTGTATATTCTGTCATCCAATTCTTTTACGACAATTTCAATATCTATGGAAGGAACGTAATATTGCACCAATGCTTTTAAACTACAATCCTTGAGATTTTCATCGTAAACAATTCCTCCTTTTTCATACGGATTTTTAGACAATTTAATTTTTATTAATGTGCCTCTATCTATTACCGAATTTTTTTCAATTTCTGTAGGATTTCTTAAGATCGGATTTGAGAAAAGCCCATCGTAGAAATCTAGAGTTCTCATCGAGTCAATATTTTCTCCATATTTCCATGATGTTACAGTTACTTTTTCCCCTAGCATAAAAACAGAAAAGAAACCAATCCCAAATTTTCCAATTGATTCAAATCCAGATGATTTTAAACCTTTAAAATCGTTCAAAAATTTATTACTTTTCCAATAAGAACCACCAAAATCTAGCAACTCATTTGTCATTAAATTTTGACTCATGCCGATGCCGTTGTCACCAGCAACTAAAAAATAGTCAGCATCAATTTTTTCAATTCCGATATATATTTTCCCAACCGCCAAATTACTTTGTCCTGTAAAAATTCTATAAACATGAATAGCGTCAATGCTATTCTGAATTAACTCCCTAACGGCAATATTTTTATTTCCATAGAGTTTTTCGCCACCTAACTCAGAAGCTATATGTATGGGGTTGCTAACTCTAATTGTCGTGTTAATTGAATCCCATCCCGAAGTCTTTAATGAGTTTTTTCCCAGCGCCAAAGAGTCATCAATATATTTTACCCCAGTAGCATTAAACACAACTTGTTTTTTACTAGCGAAATAATTACTAGCGTTTTTCAATTCTTCATCTAATTGTTTAAGTGCATTATAACAATACCACCAAGCTTTTTGTTCTTCTTTTTTGAATGCACTATTTGTCGAATAAACTAAATAACCATCACTGTCTAGTTTAGGCAGTCCCAATTTTTTCTGAAATGTCCAATGTTCTTTTGAATCGCCTTTAATTTCAGAAATCATTTTTAGAGTTTTAGGTGCACGTAAATTGTCTAAATCTGCGGCATCTGCTGTTCGTAGTAAGAAGGATATCTTCTTAATATCTATACTCCATTCGTGTGGAAATCTAGGGGAAGAATAAGATTGTCCTAATTCTCTTTCTATGTAATTAATATTACAGGTGTGGCTTTTAGCGATTTTACCAATAATATCTCCAAATTCTTGTCTATAATTTGCATCTGGGATAAAAAACTCTTCATCGTTTATCAAATCACTTGCAATTCTAATTGCAAATTCTCCATGGTATTGTCTAACAGTATAAAAAAGTGCTTCTAGATCTAACTCTTCTTTTGGAATATCCTTCTGACTATTGGCAATATAATCTTTGTACATTTTGTCATTTTCTATCTCATTTTTATTATTAAGGATAGAATAACACATCCCAGCATCATGTAAAAGAAAGACGCTATTTAAAATAAAGCCTTCAACAGGGTTTAGGTATACATCCCTATTTCCCACAATGATATTGGCATATTGCCATAGCATATTAGAATGTATTATTGAATGATCCGTTAGATTCTCAAAATCAATTTCTGCACTGAA
>CAIYVS010000762.1 GCA_903929655.1 uncultured Bacteroidota bacterium
CGGGTCTGCGAGTGTCGGCGGAACTTGTTCATGGTTACGGGAAGCGACCGAAATTCTGCGAGTATCTGCGGGAAAATCTATTTCCAAATTTAGATGTCCAATTGATATAAGATGTCCAATCGGCATGATAACCAATAAATTATAGAATAATAAAAAAAGCCCCAAAGTAAATACTTCAGGGCTGATAATATATAAAAAATGATTTAGTTAAGCGGGTTTGCAGTTAAATGCATCATTGTATTGATTTGGATCTGTTGCAGACTGTTTGGAGGCAAGGTAACAAAGTGGCCGCTAAACCTGAAGTAGAAAGTATCCTGTAGGAAGTAACTTTTTAAATTTACTGTAGTATCCACATTCATTACCAGGGAATCCAAATTGGTAACTCCATATTTGTAAGCTATCAGGGTGCTGTCAGTTGTACCTTTACATATATATACTTGGGCAGTATCAAGATAAGTAAAGTTTGCTGTAGAGGGACTGTCTATAAGGATGAGGCTCCTCATATAAAACGTAGTGATGAGGTTGGCGGAGGTTTTATACTGGCTTATGATGCTTTGCTGCCCGGATGCCACCGGCAATAAAGAACTGGAATAATGCACACCACTGCTAGGAAAATAGTGTGTTAATGAAGTATCATATACACTTGACGAAGGTATAGCGATGGATTGGGAATAAGGCAGATCTATGTTGATATTGGTAAGATCTTTGAGTTTATTGCAACTCACTGCAATAACTACACATGCAATTGCCAATGATACGATTACGTTCCTTTTCATATTTGACTATTAGTTTTTTATAAAATTAGAATTTTTTTGTGGAAATATATGTTAATGATTATAACTAACTTTGTGCAAGTTCTATGCCAGAAAGTAAAACAGTAGCATTTCACACATTAGGCTGCAAGCTTAATTTTTCAGAAACATCTACACTCAGCCGTACGCTGGAGGCTGATGGTTTTATAAAGAAAGATTTTGAAGATCAGGCAGATATATATGTTATTAATACATGCTCCGTAACAGAGAATGCAGATAAGGAATGCAGGCATATAGTAAGGAAGATCAAGAGACGTTCGCCCCAATCATTGGTAGTAATTACAGGCTGTTATGCACAGTTAAAACCCGCGGAAATTGCGTCAATTGACGGTGTGAACCTCGTGTTAGGAGCGGCAGAAAAGTTCCGTCTTTCAACCCACCTGCAGGATCTTAGCCGGGGTGACAGCACCAAAATATGCTCCTGCGACATTGAGGAAATAAGCGGGTTTAATAGTTCTTTCTCTTTAAACGACCGTACACGGGCTTTTCTGAAGGTGCAGGACGGCTGCGATTATAATTGTTCTTTTTGCACTATACCATTGGCAAGGGGCCATAGCCGGAGCGATCGGATAGAAGGTGTGTTGAAAAATGTCTACAGCCTGGCGGAAAAAGGCATTAAGGAGATCGTGCTTACAGGTATTAACCTGGGCGATTTTGGGAAAGGCAATGAAGGGGGAAACAGGAAAGAGGAAACTTTTTATGATTTGGTAAAGGAACTGGACAAGGTGGAAGGCATAGAAAGGTTCCGTATCTCGTCGATAGAGCCTAACCTTTTGAGTAATGAGATCATTGAGTTTGTGGCCGCCTCAAAGAAGTTCATGCCCCATTTTCATATACCGCTGCAAAGCGGCAGCGATAAGATACTGGGGGCCATGCGCAGGCGTTACCGCAGGGACTTATATGCTAACAGGGTGGCAAGAATAAAGGAGCTGATGCCACATTGCTGTATTGGTGTAGATGTGATAGTGGGATTCCCGTCTGAAACGGAAGAGGATTTCCATGATACTTTTGATTTTCTGCATGAACTGGATATTTCTTACCTGCATGTTTTCACCTATTCTGAGCGCAGCAATACCCTGGCCCTGGAAATAGAGCCAGTAGTGCCAATGGATGTCCGACATGAAAGGAATAAAATATTAAGAAACCTGTCTTACCAGAAAATGCAATATTTCACAGAGCAGCACAGAGGCCAGAAACGGATGGTGCTTTTTGAGAATGCCAACAAAAACAATGTGATGGAAGGCTATACAGATAACTATATTAAAGTGCAAACTCCTAATCGTCCGGAATGGCAAAATCAATTGATAGAATGGACTATATGATTTTCTGTTCTTTTATAAATTCTATTCTCTTATCTTTGCCATCCCAAAAACGGGAAATGATTCCGTAGCTCAGTTGGTAGAGCAGCTGACTCTTAATCAGCGGGTCCAGGGTTCGAGTCCCTGCGGGATCACCTCTTGGGACAAGTCTGAAATATTCAGGCTTGTCCCATTCTTTTTGCCAGCCAACTTGTAGTCCATCAGGCAAATAAAGTGAATATCATCGTTCACACGATTAGTTCGATATTGAAAACCATCGAACTTCAATTTTTCATGAAGCATCGAACTAATTTATCTTACACTACTGTTTTACAGCACCTTCCGAGTATGAAATATTTAATCGGGGTATTTTACTAATGGCTGACAGCTTCTGCTTTAATGCTGCCATATCTTCACTGATTTTCAAGTCAATTATTTTGGCATAATGTTGCGTCTGTTTAAGAGATTTATGCCCTAACATTTTTGACACGGTTTCAATAGGAACCCCATTGCTTAATGTTACTGTAGTGGCGAATGTATGTCGCGCGATATGAAACGTCAACTTTTTATCAATGCCACAGGTGTCAGCTATTTCTTTTAAATAGGCATTCATTTTTTGATTAGTTAATACAGGGAGCACATAGTTCTCATCGCGGCACTTTGGATGGTCTTTATATTTCTCCATAATTTCAAGAGCAGGAGGCAACAACGGTAGCCTTGTCGGTGAATTAGTTTTCTGCCTTTTAGTAATAATCCATTTTTCACCATCAATACCATTCACAATTTGTGTTCGTCTTAATTTGCTTACATCAACATAAGCTAATCCTGTATAGCAACTAAAAAGGAAAATATCCCGAACATTGTTTAATCGCTGTATGGTAAAAGGTTTTGTGCTTATCGCGGTAATATCTTCTTGGGTTAAAGGGACTATTTCTACTTCTTCCTGAGCTGTACTAAAGTTGCAAAAAGGATCGTTCTTTAACCAATTTTTTTTAATGCACTCCTTTAATACCGTACCTAATGTACTGATATATTTCATTGAGGAATTATGATTGCAATTTTTGATTGTCCTTAGCCAGAAAAAATAATCCTTCGCAAATTCATAATTTAGTTCCTTTAGTTCCAAGTCACTTTTTCCGTATTTCCATTTGATATAGGCAGTAGTATGGTCTAAAGTAGTCCGATACCTTTGAAATGTCCTGTAGGAATATCCCTTGTCTATTAAAGCATTAATTTGGTCATTATGCTTAACGAAAATGTCAAGCAACATTCTTTTTTCTTCACCATCTCCGGTAAGGTAACTTTTAAGTACTTCAGCACTTATTTCCTTTCCAGCAAGAATCAATTCACTTTTCGCGCCATACACCTTTGCTCGAAGGAGGTCAAGAAATGCATTAAGCTTTAAAGCATCCTCCTTTGTGCCTTTAGCCCTGCCAACCACCTGATCCCATCTCGATGAATTCCACATTCTTTTTGTAGATAGCTCCTTTGGAATTCCATCAACTGTAATTCTCAAATAAATGTACCGCTCATCACTTCTCTGATTTTTTGGCTGCTTCAAAAAGAAGAACAGGCCAAAGCTTTTTTCCAACATAACATTAAATTTTAAGGTTAATAAAGTTGGAAATACAAAAGCTATCAAACAAGATGTAAACGTTATTTACATGTTGATATACAGTAAGTTATGCTGTTTTGCTTGCGTCTTTTTTTTGAAAATAAAGACGCCACGAATGACGCAAGTAAACTTTGATTGTTTTTGAAAACTTTGATGATCGGACTAAAGCAAAAAAGCCCGCAAATCAAGGATTTGCAGGCTTTTTTAGGCTTTGATAGTGCTTCTTGTGCCCCAGACGGGAGTTGAACCCGTACACGCATTACTGCATACAGGATTTTAAGTCCTGCGGGATATGATTTCAGATGAAACCACATGACGTCAAATGGCTTATTTTACTGCATTCTTGAAAAAATAGGTTCACGAAAATTCGGATAAAACCGCAAAATGTTGTAGTATTGTTGTAGTATAAAATCGCTGAAAATGGCTAATATAAAGGTTGTTCTGCGTAAAGAGGTCAAAACTGACGGCACTTCTCCCCTAGCGCTCCGCATCACTAAAGACCGCAAGTCCTCCTACATTTATCTTGATTACAGCGTGCAGGGAAAAGATTGGGACGCGATCAACCAGCGTGTCAAAAAATCGCATCCGAACTCGACCCGCCTCAATAATTTCCTACTGAAAAAACTGGCGGAGGCGAACGATAATTCGTTAGCCCTTGAGACCCAAAAATCGAACGTCACGGCAAAAGCGGTTTCGCGCAGTATCAAGCCAAAAACCAAAGGATCGGTATTCGACCAGGCTGACCTCTACCTTGAACGCCTCAAAGAAGACGGGAAATTCAACCGCTACAGCGCAGACAAACCAAGGGTAAAGCACCTCAAAGAATATTTGAAAAACGATGTCGCCTTTTCAGACCTCACGCTCCCACTCCTTGAACGGTTCAAAGCCTCGCTAAAATCGGTCAATAAGCTATCCGAACGTTCGGCGGTCAATCATTTGGTCGTGATACGTTCCATTTTTAGCCAGGCAATCAAAGAGGGCGTATGCGATCCCAAGCACTACCCGTTCGGCAAAGAGAAAATCAAAATCAAATTTCCCGATAGCAAAAAAGTTGGACTGAATAAAGACGACGTTGCCAACATAGAGAACGCCGAACTTTCCAAAGAGGCCAATCATGCGCGCAACCTATGGCTTATCTCCTTTTACTTCGCCGGAATGCGCATCTCCGATGTCCTGCGCTTACGGTGGTCGGACGTTCAGGATGGGCGCATGTATTATGCGATGGGGAAAAATACCAAGGGCGGTTCCCTGAAGGTGCCGGATAAGGCAATGCAGATTCTAAAACAATACGAGGCCGACAGGGCTGAGGATACGGATTTGATTTTCCCCGAACTGCACTGGGTTGATCTCGAAAACAGGTTCGAGATGGAACGGCAAATCGCCACACGCAATCACGCCATCGACAACTTGCTGAAAATCGAGGTGGCGAAGGCTGCCAAAATAACGTCTCCTTTGACCATGCATATTGCCCGCCACACGTTCGGAAATATCTCTGGCGACAAGATACCGATTCAGATGTTGCAGAAGCTCTACCGCCACTCCTCGATCACCACCACCATCGGCTACCAGGCCAATTTCATGCACAAGGATGCGGACGAGGCACTAGAAGCAGTGATTGGCACATAACCCTAATACGTTATTTTTTTGTCATGAAAATGCTGCGATTCCGAAAAAATCGGTTACTATTAAGACTGTATCTAGTATCAATAATTTTAAAAACGCACTATTGTGCGGTAATCTTTCAAAAGAATATCTTTGTGTACACAACATGGCAGCAGCAGATC
>CAIYVS010000763.1 GCA_903929655.1 uncultured Bacteroidota bacterium
CCAAAACAGTGCCATTTTAGTGCCAAAATAGTGCCATTTCAGTGCCAAATAGTGCCAAAATAGTGCCATTTTCGGCACTATTATCAATAACAATACAAAAAGCGACGAAGCTAATGACATTGCGGAAGCTTCAGGTCATGGAATCTGTAAAAGTAATGTGAATGGCTTTTGCCAAAAAAGTCCTCTGCTAAGTTTAGATGTTCTATCGGTATAAATATGATATCCTTTTGCTGGATATTCTTAAATGGCATAGAGCAAAAGAAAAAGAATGGGCACGCTTGCAGAAGAAAATATAGTGCTGACGCCAGATATTATTTTATTGTGTACAGCTTGTATATATGAAATATATTATTGTATATTAGAGGCATAGACACAATTTATTAACACCAAAACAATTTGCCATGAAGCAAAAACTATGCTTATTTATTACCGCATTCCTATGTATGATCGGCAATGCTGGTGCCCGGAACCACATTACTGCAAATCCTTACTACAGCGTAAAAGTAAAGCAGCTTGGCAATAATGGACTAGGTGTGCAGGCTTTTGTTGCTGGAAGACAGGGCGATACGATATTGATCGTTGGGGGCAGAGTCGTTGGATTACACAATTTCGGCGCTCCTTCTTTCCCGGATAGTGCCAACAATCACAATGTAATTGTTTATATACCCTCAGCTACGCCAGGTGCAAGTAAAGTTTTCAAAATGGCTTTGCCCAGGCTATTGTTAACAGGCCGGCAATACTACCAGTTATCCGCTTCCAACACAGAATATGTGCAATCAGGTTCTGTTTTATACTGCGTGGGTGGTTTTGGATATACTGGCTCCCGCCTAGTAAACAGGACCAGGTCATCGGTTGATTCCTTTATTACTTTTAATAACGCCTACGCTGTAAATGTGCCCGGCGCAATTCATGCAGTCCTTGCTAAAAAACCCTTAGAACTTGTGAAGAACATTACGTTTGCCAAACCTCCTGCGTCAACCGATTCTGCCTTAGCAGTTACAGGTGGCGAAATGGTAAAAATGGACAATTATTTTTACCTGGCAGTCGGACAAAAATTTAATGGGGAATATGGCACCGGTGTTTTCACACAAACCTATACTTGCAAAATTACCCAGTTACAATTTAATTATGCCCCTGGTAAACTCACCTATTCGATCATCAACACATTTTCAGACTCCATAAACCTGCACCGCAGAGACCTGAACGTGGTACCTGCCATAACAGGCACATCAGGAAGCCAGGCAATTGACATTTTAGGAGGTGTTTTTACAACCACTGCAAATGGCGGACCATATCTTAACCCGATAGAAATCAGTTCGTCAGGTAACCAGATAAATGAGAATGTGGACACCAGTATGGGACAGTGCTTTAACCAATATTCAGCCGCACATATGCTTATGTACGATGCTGCAAACAACCTTATGATGACAACAATATTTGGCGGCATCAGTCTTTTTACTACTGTGGATAGCGCAAATAAAGATCTTCTGCCACCGCCTCCTGCGCCGGGTGTAGATACCGGCATGCCATGGGTGAATGTGATAAATACCATTGTCCGGGACAATAATCAATCCAATCTCAGCTTAACTGAATATGCCAGCGATAATGACATTCTCCCTGCCTTTATAGGCGGCGAAGCAAAATTTATTCCATACAGCACATTCTTACTAGCTGGCAGTGATGAAATAATTGATTATAATAAAGTGAGACAAGCGGCTCAAGCCAATAAAGGAAATGTAGCCATAGGTTACCTGTTTGGTGGTATCATATCTCCTATTCCTGAAACAACAGCATATGGCCAGACAATATCTAATGTGGCACTATATACTGTTAGTTTAGATGTTAATACTGTTTCGCTAAAGCGTAGCGAACCTAAAAAAGGGAAAGGCAAAAGGTAGGGATTAGGGAATTCAAAAAAAGATTTCTAAATAGTCAGGGCCGTCTCGAAGCAATATTTTGAGGCGGCCTTATTATTTGAATGTACCATAATATTATAAAAGCTTTAACAAGGTACTTGGTATTGCATAATACTGAAATTGTCGTATCTTTGTTTTGTAAATGCAGGGAATATGGCTATAGATAATACAGAATCGCAAATGCGCAAAGGCCTGCTGGAACTATGTATACTTGGTATTATAGACAGGCAGAGGGAAGCATATCCCAGTGATATCCTAGAACAATTGAAAGAGGCAAAACTGGTGGTATTGGAAGGTACTTTATATCCTTTGTTAACCCGTCTTAAAAATGCGGGTCTGCTTAGCTACCGCTGGGAAGAATCAACATCAGGGCCACCAAGAAAATATTTTACCCTTACGGAGGAAGGCAGGGAATTGTATAGCCAACTGCTCAACACATGGAATGAACTAAGTACATCAGTAAATCATTTAACCACTTCATTATAAAATCAATAATTATGCAACGTATCATACAGATCAATATAGCAGGACGCATCATACCTATAGAGGAAGATGCTTACCAGCTTATAAAAGATTATATCACCGCACTGGAACGACAGTTTGCAAGTGAAGAAGGCAAGGACGAAATTATTCAGGATATAGAAGGCCGCATAGCAGAACTGTTTAATATCCGCCTGCAATCAGGTTCTCCGGCAATAGACCGTACTGATGTGCAAAAAGTAATAGACACATTGGGGCCTGCCAGCGAATTACATGACAATGGTCAAAAAAGTACAAATGCAGGATCTTCATACGGAACGAATAGCTCTCAGTCGTGGCAACAATACCAGTACACCCGTCAGCGGCTTTACCGTAATCCTTTTGATAAAGTATTAGGTGGCGTATGCAGTGGTATTGCCAACTATTTCGATATTGACCCCGTGATTCTGAGGCTCATATTCGCAGTATTGTTCCTCACATTTGGCATTGGTCTGCTGGCATATATTATCGCCTGGATCGTGATACCGATGGCAAAGACCCCCGAGGAACTGCGGTATATGAGCGGTGGCCAGCACATGACTTTTTACGATATAAAAAGAAATATGGGTGAAGAAATGAAAGACCTGAAAAAACGTGGCGAACAGATGAGTCGTGAGTTGAAAGATTTTTTCAGCAAGAAGAAATATTGAGCAGACATCAGAACGCTTTTGCTTGCCGGATGCGTTATGAAGTAAAGATTTCGTAAATTTGCCATTAGCTCTTTGAAATAATTTACAATCTGCACTACAAAACCGGGGCCGACTGGTTTTGACAGCACAGGGCAGGGTCTGTAAGCATGTCGTGCGTTGTGTAATTAGCACGTAAATCTGAATGCTCAAACCATAAATGGCGAATATTCTTACGCCATGGCTGCCTAATCAGAGATTAGTGTAACCATTATGGCCGCCGCGTGTAGCTGCCTGTTGCTGCTGCCGCCGCCGAATCGAAAAAAATAACAGGATAGTATCTGTATCGTTGCGTTGCAGGTATGAAATAAACAGCAACTAGGGAGGAAGTTGGTTTGTCCTGTTCCTGCGGCTTCCCGAAATCCAATTCAGGAATAAACATGTAGAAAGCTTATCGGGCATGTGTTTGGACGCGGGTTCGACTCCCGCCGGCTCCACTAAAAGAGTATCAAAGAAAGTTAAAAGCCTTAAAATCGTTGATTTTAGGGCTTTTTTCATTTTAGCCCTATATCAAAAACCTCAAATTTGCACAAATGTGAAGTGCGTAATTCGGTGCGTCAACTTTTTTTTGAAATTGACGCACCAGAAACAGCGTAACTAATTGACTATGAACATGTTTAGCTACTAAACATCTTGTTTGCGAATAACTACAAACTGAAATTTGTAATCATTAAAAATGTAGTTATGATTGAGAAAAGTTTTGCTACCCTCTTTTTCCTGAAACAACCAAGAGGCTACGTCAAGGGCAACGACATGCCTATTTATTTACGCATTACCGTAAATGGGGAAAGAAAAGAAATTGTTACCAAACTTACCTGTAATCCCGACCGTTGGAATAATCAAGCACAAAGGCTTAGAGGCACAAATGAAAATAGTAAAACATTAAACGCTTTTCTTGAAGTACTTGAAAGAAAAGTACATGAAGCACGTCTAAGATTGGTTGACGCGAGTAAGCCAATTACAGCCGAAGCTATAAAGAACATACTCATTGGACAAGAGGAAAAGCCCCGTATGCTCTTAGAGGTATTTCAACATCATAACGACCAATTAGCAGCCTTAGTAAACACAGAGTTTGCACCTGCAACCATAAAACGTTATGATACGACCTTAGAGCATACACGCTCTTTTATTGCATGGAAATACAAGCAAGCGGACATAGATATAAAAAGCCTCTCGTTTGACTTTGTGAGTGATTTTGAGTTTTACCTTAAAAGTGTCAGGAAGTGCAACCACAATAGCGCAATTAAGTATATAGGCAATATGCGTAAGATTGTTAACTATAGCCTTAAAAGTGGTTGGTTGCCCAAAGACCCGTTTTTCGGGTTCAAAATGGCTAAGAAAGAGGTTGTACGGGACTATCTTAGCGAAGAAGAGTTACAGGCATTGGCAAGCAAACAGTTTTCTATAGAACGTTTGAGCCAGGTACGTGATATATTTTTGTTTAGCTGCTATACGGGACTTGCGTTTATAGATGTGTTTCAGCTTACCCCTTCACGGATTGCAAAAGGCATAGACGGTAATCAGTGGATTTTTACGTTTCGGCAGAAAACCGATACACCTACCCGGATACCGCTATTACCTCAAGCAGAAGAAATTTTGTGTAGATATAAAGCCAATCCTAAGTGCATAAATGAAGGGAAAGTATTACCAATCCTTAGTAATCAAAAAATGAATGCGTACTTGAAAGAGGTTGCGGATTTATGCGGAATAACAAAGACCCTCACCTTTCACATTGCCCGTCATACATTCGCTACGACTATTACCCTTAGTAATGGCGTACCTATTGAGACAGTGAGTAAAATGTTAGGGCATAAAAGCATTAGAATAACGCAGCATTACGCTAAGATAATTGACAGGAAAGTAAGTGAGGATATGCTATTGTTACAAACACGATTGCAAGTAAGACAAGGCTCTGCTACATAGAGGGCTTTGTCTTATAATATCTTCTACAAACCAAAAATCGTTTTGATGTGCATAGGCAACCTGTCTGAATTATATTTATACGTAATAATGTGTTCTATTTCTCCAGATCGTGTACTTTCTTTCCTTTAGACTTTCCAGCTTATAGTGAGAATCTCAAATCAGATTGAGAACTCTAAATCGGACAAAAAGCGAAGCATTAAAGATAAAATAAGTATATTTATATAATGTAACGAGATTTCTATTAAAATAAATTTGCACCATGAAAGATATTGATAAAATCGTTAAAGAATTTGAAGAAAAGAGTGAATTATTTGAAAGATTTGGAAAAACTATTAAAGAGTTTATAGAGATAAAATTAAAAGAAAAAGCGAAGAGGTACCGGTTGAACCACATCAACCGAAATGAACAAAGCATCAAAAGCAACATATATAAAAGAGAGAAATAAAGAGAAAAAGAGAGAATTCGAAGAGGTTGAACCATATCAACCGAAATGAACAAAGCAACAAAAGCAACATATGATTATCGCGAGCACCTGTCTCTCTACAAACACCGGAACGACGGTTCCATCATTAAAGGATGCTGTAGCGGCGAATGTGATGCGAGATCCTTTTCGCCTGCAGTGGTTCGCGGCAAGGCCGCGTGAAGGGAAGGAGGGAAAATCGTACGGAATTAAAACCGACATCTCGTTCACGGCACCTGCCAGCAACTTGTAGTATCAGGGTCTTTCTCACCTAGGTGTCACGCGACTCGGAGGGTCGAGGCCACCCTCCATGCGTATTCGCACACTCCTCCCCTTCATGCTGCTCCCGAGGCGCGGACCAAGGCTCGCGGTGCGCTCGAAAAGATGAGCAGCATGCGACTCGCTCCACGTCCGGCTCCCTACATGCCCGCTGCCTTGCTTGGGGGTGGTAGGCGTTGATGTCGATACGGGACAGCGGGCGAACAAGTCCGAGGGGGAGCCTGAGCTGGCCGCGGGGCCAGACCCAATGTCAAAGAAGGCCGAGTTTTCTCTGCCGCCTTTCGGAGTGGAGGCGGGCGAGCCGACCTTCTGCAACAGGGAGTACATTTCCCTCTTTATTTCCGAAGCTGCCGAACCAAGCATTTTGCGGGAACTAGGGGCCTGGAGAGGGGGAAGAGAGGAGGTACAAAAGGGGG
>CAIYVS010000764.1 GCA_903929655.1 uncultured Bacteroidota bacterium
ATGCTGGCAATAACAGCTTTTCAGGCAAAATGGACAGCCCCGACCAGGGGGTAAAAGGCATTAATTGCTCTAAGGTCTATGCATCTGCCGATTCCCTGTTTATCGAAATGAATCAAATGGGCGGCTTCTATGCCGGGAAAATGCAAGATCCTACCCATCTCGTTGGCGTATGGAAACAGGCAGGAATGCTGATTAATATGGACCTTGAAAAAAATGCAAAAGCCACCACGCTCAACAGACCCCAAACGCCTCAAGCTCCATTTGATTATATAAGCGAAGATGTTGTTTATCAAAATGCTGATAAGACGCAAGACTTTGGTGCTACCATCACCATTCCCAAAGGTGGGGGAACCTTTCCGGCAGTTTTATTGATTACCGGCTCCGGCCTCGAGAACCGTGATGAAGAAATATTCGGGCATAAGCCATTTGCTGTAATTGCAGATTACCTCACTAAAAAAGGCTATATAGTATTACGTGTTGATGACAGAACAAAAGGCCAATCTACAGGTGATGTAAAAAATGCAACTACAGCCGATTTTGCAAAAGATGTAAACGTGAGCATGGATTATTTAAGATCAAGAAAAGAAGTAAATACAAAAAAGCTCGGATTAATGGGTCACAGCGAAGGCGGTGAGATAGCCCCAATGGTTGCAAGCCAGAGGAAGGATATAGACTTCATCGTGATGCTGGCAGGGGTAGGCGAAAAAGGTACCAAACTTATGGAAGACCAGAATAGGGCGGTTATGGCTAGTATGGGCGTTCCCAATGAGGCTATTGAAAAGTACCAGCCATTATATAATGAATTGATGCAAATAAGCATGAAGTCGCAGAACAAGGCCGATGCAGTTGAGAAAATGACAAAAGCCGTCGACAAATGGAAAGCAAGAAATACAGCCGATCTTGTTGCCGGCACTACAGGCATACATGATGATGTCTCAGAACAGGCTTTTGTCGATCAGTTTGCATCCGCGTCTACATCAGCATGGTTTAAATACTCACGTAGTATTGACCCTGACGTATACTTAAGAAAACTCTCCTGCAAAGTGTTGGCAATAAACGGCAGTAAAGACATACAGGTAATCCCAGGCCCCGACCTTGCAGCCATCAAAGCCTCACTTGCAAAAAGCAATTCCAAAACATACGAAGTAAAAGAACTGCCCGGACTTAACCACTTGTTCCAAACCTGCACCAAATGTACTGTTGCGGAATACGGAGAACTGGAAGAAACCATGTCCCCGCTCGCACTCAAAACCATAGGCGACTGGTTGGATAAGAATGTAAAATAAGTGATTACTTAGGGAAGGTTTTGTAAATGTCTTTTCTATGCGCAATTGTAATGAAGGACAAAGTATCTTTTTGTAACTCAAGCCCAATACGATAATCCCCTACACGGATGCGATAGAACGTTTTAAAACCTTCCATTTTTTTAATATTGGAGATATCACCAACCCTATCGGCAGACTGAACCTCTTCGATGATTTCTTTTACTTTATTAAGGATAGTTTTATCCCTTATTTTCACAAGTCTTTTATAAAAACTCCTGTCAAAAGAGATGTTCATTTAGAATTAAGAAATTTGAGTACTGTTTTAGAACTTACAGTTTTCCCTGTTTTTTCTTTTTTCATAAGCAAGCCAAGGTAAAAATCCTCTGCCTGGGATGGCGTGAGTTTATTTACCGTTTCTCCTAATTGTGCTGCAAGTTCAGCAAGCAACTTCAAATTCTTTACATTATCACTTTTAATTACGATGGCTGCCATTACGCTGCTTTTTACAAAATTACATAAATAGAATCTACTTTTTAAATGTAAGAGCTAATAAGAATGTAAAATAAAATATGCATAATTGACGTGTTAATTGTGTAGATTCGGTTAGCTAATCGAATTTGTGAAATGAAAATCAAAGTTATTTATCAGAAAACTATAGAGGATATACAAACAGTGGCAGTAGAAGAAATTGGCCGCGAATTGACCGACGAAGAGATACAGGCCATTGAAGACACCGTAGCCGCAAACATCAACTGGTACGACGCTGTAGCCGATGCAATTAATGGAAAGATATTAGTGGAGTAGGTATAGAGACCCCTATATCACTTCTTCTTCTTTCTCTTTTTCCACTGCAGTATATAGCTTGTAGTATTCACCCTCCTGTGCTATCAGTGACTGGTGATTGCCGCGCTCAATGATCTGCCCTTTGTCCATCACAATGATCTGGTCTGCCTTGCGTATGGTGGAGAGGCGGTGCGCAATAACTATAGAAGTCCTGCCCTTTATTAAAGTATCAATAGCATGTTGTATCAGTTGTTCGCTCTCGCTGTCTACCGATGAGGTGGCCTCGTCCAGTATCAGTATAGAAGGATTATACAACAAAGCCCTGGCAAATGACAGCAATTGCCTTTGTCCCTGCGACAGGGTATTGCCCCTTTCCATTACATCATACATGTAGCCCCCCGGCAAAGACATAATAAAATCGTGTATGCCCAGCATCTTTGCCACCTCTTCCACTTTGGCCAAAGGGATATCTGTATTGCGCAAAGTAATATTGTCGCTCACTGTGCCCGAAAACAGGAATACATCCTGCAATACAATGCCTATATGTTTCCTTAAACTGTAAATATCATAATCCCGCAGGTTCACTCCATCTATCAGTATGCGCCCGCTATCCGTTTCATACAGGCGGTTCAGGATGCTGATGATAGAAGTTTTGCCTGCACCAGTATGCCCCACTACTGCCATGGTCTTACCCGCATCCAGTTTAAAAGAAACATCCTTCAGCACGGGTATGCCAGGCTTATAACTGAAATGCACGTCTTCAAACTCCACAGCGCCTTTTATTTTATCAGCCTGTATCGTGCCGCTGTTGTCCAGGTTCTCGGGACTGTCAAGCACTGTAAAAACACGTTCTGCCGATACCATGCCCATTTGCAGCACATTGAATTTATCTGCCATCATCCTCAGCGGGCGAAACAGCAAATTAATATACATCATAAAGGCAATGATGACCCCCGGTGTAACTGTATAATGCACCAATTGCATAGAACTATACCATACCAGCAGGCCCAGCGATATAGCCAGTATAATTTCCACCACCGGGAAGAAAACCGAGTAAGCAAAAATGCTTTTGATATTGGCATTACGGTGCTCCTTATTTATCTCGTTCATCTTCCCCAATTCCTTTTCCTCAGCAGCAAAAGCCTGCACGATATACATACCCGTAAGGTGCTCCTGCACAAATGCATTCAGCGCCGCCACCGCATTCCTCACCCTCTGGAACGATTTATTTACACTCTCCTTAAAAATATAAGTAGCCACTATCAGCAATGGAAAGGTAGAGAGGCATATTAATGTCAGTTTCCAATCCGTCAGCAGCATAATGGTAATGATCGCAACAATCGTCAGTATATCAGCAGCAATAGAAATGATCCCTTCCGAAAAAACATCGTTCAGCGATTCTATATCATTTATAGTGCGGGTAGTAAGCGTACCAATAGCTGTGCGGTCAAAAAAAGAAAGGTTCTGGAACAGTATCTTCCTGAAAACCGCCTTGCGCAGGTCATTCACTGCCGTTTGCCCCAGCCAGTTCACACGATACATAAACCAGAAACGCAGGGTAGATTCTGTAAGCAATATGCCCAGTTGCAAGGCACATATCCATATCAAACCATTCCAGTTACTGTTGCGGATATAAACATCCACCGACATTTGTATCAGCCTCGGCCTCAAAGGGCTCATCAGGGCGAGCACAATAGATAAGGCAACAGACAAGAGCAAAGTATTCTTATAAGGCGCTGTATAAGAAAACACCCTCCGCAGCAAACGCAGGTACAATAACTTCTTTGTCGTTTTATCCTTTGCCAATCTTTTAGTTTACTGTTAGCAATTTGCAGTCTCCAATTCACAATCCTTAGCGCCTCTGTGTCTTTGCGGTTAAATTTTCTTCAATCCCAATTCCATTCTCCTCAATTTTCAAATTTTCACATTTCCAAATTAACGAACGCTCATCAAATAAGCCTTTATAAAATCATCCAGTTCACCATCCATCACAGGCTGCACATTGCCCACCTCGTAATCCGTGCGGTGGTCCTTTATCATTTTATAAGGATGAAAAACATAAGAGCGTATCTGAGATCCCCATTCTATTTTCTTCTTCGATGAATTGGCTGCATTCTTCAATTCCTGTTTTTTGCGCATCTCCTCCTCATATAGCTGGCTTTTCAGCATTGTCATAGCCTTTTCCCGGTTCTCACCCTGAGTACGTGCCTGCTGGCACTCTACAATGATACCGCTTGGTATATGCTTTAAACGCACCGCTGTTTCCACCTTGTTCACATTCTGTCCGCCCGAGCCGCCGGAACGGTAAAACGACCATTCCAGGTCTGCAGGGCTCACCTGTATATCAATGGTATCATCTATCAGCGGGTACACAAACACCGATGCAAAAGAAGTATGCCTGCGTGCATTACTGTCAAAAGGCGATATGCGCACCAGGCGGTGTACGCCGCTCTCTGCCTTCAGCAGCCCGTAGGCAAAAGCCCCGTCAAACTCCAAAGTAGCCTGTTTTATGCCCGCACCATCCCCATACTGCACATCTATCTCGCTCACTGTCCAGTCCTGTTTGCCCCCATACATGCGGTACATACGCAGCAGCATCTCGGCCCAGTCCTGGCTTTCGGTGCCGCCGGCCCCGCTGTTTATCACCATCACCGCAGGCATTTCATCCTCCGGCTCATTCAGCGTGCTCTTAAATTCTAGTTCGTCAATCTCCTTCAGGGCCTTGTCATAAGCCATTTTCACCTCTTCTTCCGTGCTTTCCCCTTCTTTCCAGAAATCATGCAGCACCGCAAAATCCTCTACCGAGGTATTCACCTGCTCATATAGATCTGCCCAGTATTTATTGATCTTCAGTTCTTTCAGAATGCCTGTAGCCCTCGCATTGTCCCCCCAAAAGCCAGGCGACAAAGTAAGTTGCTTATCACTCTCCATCTTGGCCAGGCGCTCATCCAATTTCAGAAAACGGTGCAAATGCTTCACCCTTTCCCGCATTTCTTTCAGGTTTTCCTGCGTCATAAGTTTGCAAAGGTAAGATGTTAATACAAAACCACAGAGAATCACCATTCTGTCCCATCAAGGTCGTCATTTCGACGGCAGGAGAAATCTCCTGAAAAATGCACTTGGTCCAATAGGTTTCCCTTTTTATTAGTTTTTTGTGTCCAAACTTCCCATTCCAATATTGCTTTTCTGGCGTTTGCACCGTTCAGGGTTCTTAATCCTATTTAACAGAATATATTAATATCAAATATTTTAATTGATATTAATCATATAAGGAAATCTTATGCAATTGCCTAAATTCGAGATTGAAAGAAAGTATTGAAAATTAAAAGTTAGCATTAAATAAAAGTGAAGGGGCTTAATAAAAATATTATACTGCAATCATCAAAATATGCTAGAGAAGCATGGAATGATTACTTCTGGAGATTCCGGCTTTGTCAAAATCTAATTCGTTTTACAGCAGAAGAACGTACAAATTATATAGGGGATTTATTCAATTATTTTGACGATACGGTTCAATTAATTTCTACATTTAAGTTGAAAGATAATTATCTCTCGTCATTGTACGAAAGTGTGGCTACACTACAATTTATGTATATTCAACAGGACTTAATTGATGAGCTACTTTCGATTTTTAAATTGCCTCAAAGTAGTTCGGAAAATAAAAAAACCATTCGCAATTTAAGGAATGAATTGATTGGACATCCTATAAGTAGAGATAAGCAGAAAAAATTGGTTTCATCTGTTTTTATTACAGCTGAAACTCAGCAATCAACCTTACAATATGTCAGATATCACAAGGATAATCACTTCCAATCCGATTTTATTATTTTTGATTGGAAATCAATTTTCCAATTGCATGAATCTTTTTTAATAGAAAATTTTAAGTTGATTCTTATTAAAATAGATACCAAACTTAGGTTTTTTAGAAAAAAGTTACTAGAAATGCATCGCGCTATACCTCACAAAACATTCACCGAATTGGTGCCGTGGGTATCACAGATATATGAAACGTTTCATAAAAACTCAAGACTTTTTTCAAGCGAGAACATTTTATATTGTTTTCAATTCAAAGAAAAACATCCACGATACCAACACGCGATTCAATTGTATTTGGAAGGCCTGAATGAGAGTCTCATTGGTACTATTCAATTAATAGATGATTTTATAAACAGAAGTAGCAAATCTTTTTCTCCATTAAAGTCTTTCTCAACAAAATCTGAAGTTATTCTTACGAAATCTGAATCTCACGAAGAGATACAACAAAATAAATCAATACATTCTGAGTTTAGTAAACTCTATGAAAACCATCCTATTTTTGGAATCTCTTATTTTAAAAGGCGATATAAATCAGATCCAGAAATATTTACAGAATTATTGAATATGGAAGCAAACAGTAACCCTGCAGAATATTCCGCCTCTTTTGAATATTTAAGATTTCTGTTTCAGCAGCGAGGGCTTTTAGAAACTTACTAGAATTATTTCCCACTTGCCCTCGAATATTTCGAGGATTCCAAGGTTTAGCGTTTGCAACGTAACATAGCTACCTCCCTCTCCCTTGGAAAGGGCTGGGCTGAGGTTCCACTCCAACAAAAACTGCCAGCTTCGCTTATTTATCAGGAAAAAGCGGTTCAATAACATGTTTTTGCACCCACCATGGAACATCATCCTTAAGGATCATCAATTTTTTGCCATCCTCTATTTCCGCAATGGGTAATATAGACTCGTCCTTGTTTTCAGATGAATTATCAAAAAGAAAACTGCGATGCGTCTCAGCAATTAAGCTCGGTAGTAATTCCAAAGATTCAAAATATCTTTTCTTTATTTTATCGGCAGGCACATCATGCCCGCCTTCCATCACCCTTTGGGCAACTCTCGCAATATTGATATCAGGATCAACTGTGCAGATAAAATACAAGTAGCTCTTAAATCCTTTTAAACGGGCCTCTTTAAGAAATTCTATTTTTGATGGATGACTAAGCACAGTCTCAAAAGTAAAAGTCTCTTTTCCCTTTAATAATTGGTGTCGTATAAAATCTGCTGCAATTGCAGAATCATATCCATTCGGTTTGTCAGGCACTTTTAATGACTCTGCATCATATTTCAGGCTTACTATACTTTTTTCTGCTGCTGCCTTTTCTAACCAACTTACCCCTGCCGATTCCAGGAAAGACAGGTAATCACCTTCGCTTGCAGTGATTTTGTAATTGTCTAATTTTAAAATTTGAGTGCTTTGTAAAATGCGCTCAATTTCATCTGCATTTACAAAAGGCCCACAATTATACTCTGTAGCTATTTTAGAAATGATTGTACTTTTCCCGCTCCCGTTAGGGCCTGCCATTATGCGAAGGCGCTTATTTTTTTCGTGCATACCTTATTGTGCCGGGAACATATTTAACATAGTAGCTTCCTAATGAATTTTTTTCAGCGCTTGATATTTCTTCTTCTTTTCCATTCGGATATACTTTGTAAACTTTATTATTGGCAGTATACACAGCGGTTGCTCCTATTTGTCGTCCCTTCGCAGCAGCTTGTGCGCCGGCATTCCGGCCAATATTTGATAGTATTCGATATACACCCTTACTAGTCTCTATTTGCGAAAAATCCCGGAGCTTACTTTTTATTATTACACGTCGCATTTTTTCAATGCCCGTAATAATTTTATACATTTTTTGCAGTCCGTTTTCCATCTTGTAAAATTACAAAATATTGTCATTATATAGTGTTAACTATAGTTTCTGCAATGTTCCCTCCGGTCATAAAGTTTCTCGTCGCGGCGGCAAATCTCTGATTTGGGAATCTTACTTCGCCCCCCATTCTGTAAATTCTAAAATCCTGACAATTCTGATTCAGATTTTCTCTAATGCATTAAAATTTTTACCCATAACACCCTCCAAAAACCACCCCCTAAAAATCATCAGGTACCCATAACGTATAGTCCAATAAATATCAATCAATTAAGTCGAAAAAATTTTCTGTCATACGGCACTTTTAACCGTATCATACGGCAGATTTACCCGTGTCATAGAAATTTCTTTTGGAGCCAATACTCCTCTCTACCGACCTTTGTCCCAAAATTTGAACCGTATCAAAATGAAACAGGAAAACACATCAAAAATCACTTAAGAAACACTGGCTCGCCTCAATGATTTTATTGAAAATCTAAAGCTGAGAACCTGCAAAGGCACCTTTTTTCGCGCCCTCCATGAGCAGTCCCTTAAATCAGGAACAGAACCCTTCCAATTGAAAGGGCCGAGCTGAAATTAAGGACCGGCATTATGGAAATGGCGTTAAGAACTTCTCTCATTGAGACAATTGAAAAGACTTTATGAACGAAATAAAATCAGACAAAGAAGCACAGGCTAAAGACGCACATGTCGGAGGTTTGCAAT
>CAIYVS010000765.1 GCA_903929655.1 uncultured Bacteroidota bacterium
GCATGCGGTGCATGATGGCGTATGCCCTGGGGCTCATGTAGGAAGAACCTTGTGTAATATAGGTAAGGATAAAAAATAGCCTTTCCACCGGTTTGCTCATTTTGAAAGCGCCGTGTGCTGCATACCTGTGCTGGAAAAATGTCTGGAAAAATAAGGATGCGTACCAGAGCGCAATAAAAAAAATGAGGATTGCCATAAAATCAGTTTTACGTGAACAAAAAGAGAGAATAGAATGGCGGAAAAACTGAAGTTTGCAAAACCACTGATGTGTACTAAAAACGAGTGGAGACGAAAGAACTTTATTGCGCTTGTTAACTATTTATCTTATACCTAAAGTTACAACAATTAAAGTTAAGGATTGTATAATATCTGAACTGTGATTAAGGGATTTAAGGATTACCTGTTTTTTCTTGTTTTAAGCCTAAATTATTAAGGAAGATTACTATGGTTGCTACCGTCTTGCTGCCTGCCTTGTATATTGGCGCATGGAGAATATCTTTTAGTTTTAATGCCACCAATTTTTGTGTTCCGTTTTATCTCCAAACCTATATGATAAGCCTCCATTAATTAATCCTTTATATCCAAGGTCTATTTTTTTTTTGTGGATTAGGTTGTGTTGATTATCAATTATTTAGTTTGGTTTATTCACAAAATTTTTATCCATTCTTTATCCTTCTTTATCCCGTTGATATACGCGGAATATTGTTGATTGCAGGTTAAGTCTTTATCTATTCTTTATCCATTTCTATCCCGCAGATACTCATGGAAAATCAAGTTTTTGGGATGCGGACATTTTTTAAAAAACCAGACATTTATTTTCAGCATTTTTATTGTAAGTTATTGATTGTCAATTTTTATTAAAGTTTTCAAAATGTCCGACTTTTTCAATGTTCCGGACATTTCAGTTTCTATATGGATCTCAATATTTAAAAGAACTTTGGGTAATTGTTTTCTGCCAAAATTGCAATGGCAGAAAATGCTATTAAAGAGCACAATTTATATGCCAAAGAGGTGAATTGTGGATATCTTGTAAAAATTGTCAGACCTCTCCCGGCCTCTCCAAAGGAGAGGAGATGATGTTGAGGGCTTGTCTGAACTGTGATGTTGATGATTGTTGGGATGGGCATGATCTTAGCTGAATCTGGAGATTAATTCGATAATAATGATTTTTAAAATTGTCTCATTGAGATTAGTTGCATACCGCTACGACGGAATCGGAGATTGCCGCCGAACATTATTTTTTATTAGGAGACTGCTCAACTGGCTATGGAACTCTGTGCGGATTGTTAAACGTCATATCTGCAAGTTGGTCACTGTAGCCAAAATATGTGGTTCGTTCTAAATGGAAAGGCTGCAGGGGACAGGAGTTATTTTGGTATATTAGGTGTACTTTGCTCTAAGGGCAGTATTAAATTAAAGGTAATTTTGTATAAAGAGATATAAATGAGGGCGCATGTTTTAAGTATATCAATCTGTATCATTTTATTGCTTGTGCCGTCTTTGCTTTCTGCGCAAAGTGATAGTATCAACAATAAGAGTGATTCCCAGAATGTAGAAAAGCTACAGAGCTATAGTAAAAAGCTTGCTGTATTTGAGCGGCAAAGGATAGCAGACTCGAATAAGGAAGCTGAATTAGAAACACAACTCAATTCGTTAAAAGGCTCTGAAAAGCTGAAAAAAGATGAATTGCAAAAACAGATTGAAGACCTAAAGGATAAGGAGGCAAAACGGATAGCACAAAAAAAGGAGCAGATAGATTCTTTGAGGCTTAAGGCTGTTGGGTATCCTGTAAAGGGTTTTTTCAACGATACTTTGTTTCTTATATATAACGGCATGGGTAGTTTTTCTGCCAGTGACAGGGCTGATGCGGTAAGCAAGAGAATCAGCAATCTTGCGGGCAAATTAGATTTTAAGCCAGGGGCATTAAAAACAACGGAAGGAGAGGTTACTTATGATATTGTTTATGGCGAAACCATTATCACCAGTGTTTCTGAAAATGACGCTCTTTGGAATAATGCGACAAAGGCCAGCCTGGCGCAGAAATACCAGAAGATCATTAGTGATGCAATTGTAAAATACAAATCGGCAACAAGTATAATGACTTTAGTAAAAGAGATAGGCCTTGCGCTGTTGGTATTGTTGGTAATAACTGTGCTGATCTTTTACATAAATAAACTTTTTAAGTGGTTAGGTATAAAAATACAGGAGCAAAAGGGCAAGCGCATAAATGGGGTGAAAATTAAAAATTACACTTTGTTTGATGCCACAAGGCAAATAAATGTTCTGTTAACTATCAATACGGTATTGAAATGGGTAATTATACTGATAGCCATTTACATTGCATTGCCGATACTTTTTGGGATTTTTCCGTGGACGAAAAATTTTGCAGATACACTATTGGGGTACTTGCTTAATCCTATTAAGAAAATAGCCCACGCTTTGTGGGACTATTTGCCAAATATCATCACGCTGATCGTTATAGTTTTTGTATTTCGTTATATTTTAAGGGGCATCCATTTTCTGAAGGCAGAGATAGAGAATGGTAATTTGAAGATATCGGGTTTTTACCCGGATTGGGCAAATCCAACCTACCAGATAGTAAGGGTGGTTGTTTTTGCTTTTATGATAGTGGTAATTTTCCCATACTTACCGGGTAGTAATTCTCCTGTTTTTAAGGGGGTATCCGTTTTCCTGGGATTCCTGTTTACTTTTGGGTCGGCAGGTTCACTTTCTAATATTGTGGCCGGCTTGGTGCTGACCTATATGCGTTTGTTTAAGATAGGAGACCGGGTAAAGATCGGGGATGTGACGGGTGATATTATTGAGAAATCATTATTGGTGACCAGGATAAGAACTATCAAAAATGAGATCATTTCTATTCCCAACTCAACTGTGATGAGTAGCCATGCTATTAATTACAGCAGCGATGCACCAAGTAATGGACTGATTATTCATACAACTGTTACTATAGGGTATGATGTGCCCTGGCGGGATATGCACCAGGCATTGATTGATGCAGCCCTGAAAACAGACCTGGTTTTGCCAGAGCCTGTTCCGTTTGTTTTGCAGACAAGCCTGGACGATTTTTTTGTTTCTTACCAGGTAAATGCCTATGTTAGGGAAGCGAATAAACAAGCTAAAATTTACTCTGACCTTCATCAAAATATTCAGGATGTTTGCAATGAACGGGGAATAGAGATCATGTCGCCTCACTACAGGGCCCAAAGGGACGGAAACAAGACTGCGATCCCTGATGATTATTTAGGCAAAGATTACCAAGCTCCTGATTTTAATATTAATATAAAAAAACAGAAAGAGAGCGGGGAATAGAAAGACGTAAGCTTTTTATTGATTAAGTGAATAAAAAAATGATCTATTAAATTAAAGTACATGGCAATAAAAGAACTGTTTGATTATGAGTTATTTCATTTTAATGATTTTTCATTTAGGGTTGGGAGTATTATCTTATCTATTTCGGTTATTATCATAAATGTATTTATCGTTAAAATTATTTCAAGACTCATTTTAAAACGTTTTAAAACCAAAGCGGCTGAATACGGGCACCGGGTTGCCCTTGTACAGTTAATAAAATATGTTCTCTGGACGCTTGCTATTGTATTATCCCTGCAAACGCTGGGCCTGAACCTTACTTTTTTAATTGCGAGCAGCGCTGCCCTGTTGGTGGGACTGGGGCTTGGTATGCAGATCATTTTTAAAGATTTTCTATCCGGCATTATTCTTTTGGTGGAGGGGAGCATTAAGGTGGATGATATTGTGGAAATTAATGAGCAGGTATTAAAGGTGAAAAAAATATCGTTGCGCACCTCTGAAGTAATGACGAGGGATGATAATATATTTATTATACCCAATCACAAATTTACTGAAGAGAATGTTATCAACTGGACTTATAATGCCAGCCCTACGCGGTTTTTTATAGATGTGGGGGGTGGATTATTCATCAGATCTTGAATTGGTTGACAAATGCC
Organism: uncultured Bacteroidota bacterium; assembly: GCA_903929655.1. GTDB lineage: Bacteria > Bacteroidota > Bacteroidia > Chitinophagales > Chitinophagaceae > JABDGU01. Next base: position 3,987 of record CAIYVS010000765.1, read on the forward strand.
TGTTGGCGGCAGTAGAAAGCAATTCTGAAATATTACAAACGGAGGAGAACAAACCTTTTGTGCGATTTGTAAACTTCGGATCATCGGCGCTGGAATTTCAACTTATTTTCTGGAGCTATAATTTATTCAGAATTGAAAATACTAAAAGTATGATCCGGTTTGAAATAGCAAGAATTTTTAAAGAACAGCATATTACAATACCGTTTAACCAAGTTGTTATTCACAAGGCCACAGATACACCGGGGGACAATCAATAAGTACAGCATCATTTACTTTTTTAATTAAGACATATCATAAACGATGGTGGAGCAAATAGAAATCGGGAACCTTATTTTGGAAGATTACCAGCAATTACTGGATGCTATGAAGGCGGCTTACCCGATGTGGCAGGGTAGCTACTGGAGCGAAGGGGCGATTGACCGGATCATCAACCAATTTCCGCAGGGACAGATTGTTATAAAGGCTGATGGTATTGTTGTGGGTTGTGCGCTTTCTATTATTGTAGATTATGACACTTTTGGCGATGTGCATACTTATAAGGAAATAACGGGTAATTACCATTTTGATACGCATAATCCCAACGGGGATGTTTTGTATGGTATAGAGGTATTTATACATCCCGATTTCAGGGGTTTGAGATTGGGAAGGCGGTTGTATGACTCGAGAAAAGAATTGTGTGAGAATATGAACCTGAAGGCTATTGTGTTTGGTGGCAGAATACCTAATTATCATGTGTATGCAGACCAAATGACGCCGAAAGAGTATATACAAAAGGTGAAACAAAAAGAAATTTATGACCCGGTGCTGTCGTTTCAGCTTGCAAACGATTTTCATGTTAAGAAAGTGCTGAAGAATTA
>CAIYVS010000766.1 GCA_903929655.1 uncultured Bacteroidota bacterium
CCATTGAACCATTTGCACCTCCTCCCAAACCACCATTTCCAACTGAACTATCTCCATATCCACCTCCGCCACCAGCATAGTAAGTGGCACTTCCTGAAATTGAACTAGATGAAAATAATCCTCCATCCTCCTGCGAATATTGCGTTTTAGGTATGATCGTTCCCCACTCTCTTTGTCCCTCTCCATTATATGACAATACCATAATATCATTATAATGATACTCCCTCACATTGGCAGACATGTATGGACTATAATAAGCTGCATAGTACCCAAAACCCGGGGCATAACTGGAACGGGTAGAAACAAAATAAGATTCAGAAACCATTACAAATCCACCATCATTTTTTACAATCATCTGCCGTACCACATAATCATCAAATGCACGTCTTTTACTTCTGCTGCCCGTAGCGCTTAATATTTGTGAATCAAACGAAATAAATTTTCTGTTCTGGAAACTACTGCTTCCTATATCATAATAGGCATACAATATGCCGTCATAGCTCCCGCTTTTTTTCGCAGCATAAAAGCCACCCGCATAGATACGCTTGTTTACATTATCCATCTTCATGTAATAACCTGCCACATACAAATTATTCAAAGGCAACTCCTTTGTAATAAATCTTGTTGTCCCCGGTTGCAGGCTCAATAACCACAACTGGTCAGAATAATTTTTTGCACCAACCGGCGTAGATAAAGGCAAATACAGGCAACCCTCATTACTTATCATCCCCTCCCCGCTTAGCAGATCATTGTCCGTTTTAAACTGTGCATGGCTCCGGTTCACAATTCTCAAGCTATCATCTATCCACTTGCCATTAAATATCAGTTCATTGCCCTTATCAGCCGCACTATAAACAAGGATCGTTTTTTTATCATCAGAAACCGCCGAAGAAAAATAATTTTTCACAGGGCCAAATATCCCTGTCTTTGCTTCATCCAGTTGCAGCGGACCTTTCTTCAGGCGCCCCTCATCGTCCAGCAAAGCAGCATACTGTATCACCTTGTTGCCTTCTACAGCCTGGTATAAAACAATGATCTGGTTTGGATAAGCAATAAAACGGGTTTGATATATTTTGGTCGGGAAAAAATCCAAAACAACAGTTGCTATCTTTTGCATGGAATCATTATACGCATCCAGGAAAAAACCCTCAGTAGATCCCCTGTATGCATAAACGCGTTTGCCCACCATCCCTATAACCGAAAAATCCCCTGTCCTGAAATCAAATTTTTCGTAGCCTGAATAAACTACATTCTGAGCCTGGCTTATATCTGAAAATAAAATGCTTAACAGCAATAGTACGATTACCCTCAACCTATTCATGACCTAAATTTAATGGATATACTCCGAATAAAACGATAAAATTATACCCATTCTGCTTTTCCTGATGAGTATTTCCATCCTTAGCCCACGCCGCTACCCTATAACAATTTTCACCCCAAAAACCTCGATTTCAATTCCTGCGTAGGCAACATGCACTCATCCATTTTCCCAAACCATTTATAACGCTTACGCGCCACAAGATCGTAAATACCATCCCTTATAAAACGCGGAATAAGAATGAATCTGTATAAGAAACTCCAAGCTCCACCCAATAGCTTCAATGTCAACAATGCTGCATCCGACTTTATATAATACCGTCCCCGGTAAAAAAGCAAAATACTATCAGGAACAATTTTGAAAGAAGGTTTTATTTCAGAAATGGCCCTATTTCCGGCCTCAGACTGCAGGGATGCAAAAAGGAATTGCTGCTTCCTGTCTTTTTTTATTACAAACTGTACCGCCCTGTTGCAGAGATTGCAAACCCCGTCAAAAAAAAGAACCGGGCCTTCCGTATCAGGGTACATTATTTAGCTCTTTTCAAAGTATCAGCGCCGGCACGTTTTTGGTTTGCCTGCACTATCGAATCTGCTTTTACCTTTACCTCTATCGCACTTCTGAAATCAAGGTCCTCTTTAGCCATCCGCTGTATATCCACCATCTTCATACTTACAATAGAATCCACCCTGGCCTTCATATCAGCCTTGGTCAATACCTGCTCCTTATCCATGCAGGACATGAAACTTATACTAAAAAATAATATTACTAAAAGCGTCTTATACATTCTGTTATCAATTCTACCATCAAAAAGAAGGCCAAAATTACAACAATGCAGACGCTTCCACACTATTTAGAGCTTCGTATAACCAAATTTTAACAGGCTCCTCACGTTCTGGCAATCCTTAAATCCTTTAATCATGGTAAAATCATCAAAAAATCATAATCCGTCACTTTATACTTACCGCTTCGCATATCATGCAAATCCTTCAATCAAGCGAATCATGGTCAATTTTAACAGGCCGACACACACGACACAATCATGCAAATCTTTCAATCAATCGAATCATGGTCAAATTTTAACCACCCACATGATTATATATGCCAAAAAATCAGGAAATTTACACTGCTTATGGTTTTTAGGAAGGCATGCATGCTGTTTATTTTAATTTTTATCCTGCTGATACCCCTCCGGGCATCAGCACAACACCATGCTGCTAAAGACACCATCCTGCTCGGCGCCATCATAGAAAATGGCGATACCATAGCCCATATATTCCTCCCCGATTTTGTAAAAACCGACAAACTGCCCCGCCGTTATGCACGCCAGCAAGCATATAATGCGCAATTGCGTTACAATGTTTATAAAACGTACCCCTACGCCTGCATAGCCGCCGATCTGCTAAAAGACGTAGATGGCACCCTGGACAGCCTCGACGCCCGGAAAGACCGCAAAGCCTATCTTAAAACCATAGAAAAAAAGCTCAATCAACGCTTCAAAGGCGAGCTCGAAGACCTCACCATCACCCAGGGCCAGATACTCGTGCGCCTCATAGACCGCCAGGCAGGCAAAAACTGCTATTGTATTATCAAAGAACTGAAAGGAGGCTTTTCAGCCGTCATCTGGCAATCCGTAGCCTTCCTCTTCAGCAATAACCTCAAAAGAGAATACGACCCCACAGACCGCGATAAAGACATAGAAGTCATAGTCCGTGAACTCGAAGAATCCAACTACTACAAATACAAACTCTACCAGCAGCAACTCAACCTGCAGGCAAAAAGAAACTGACACACCACACTACTAAAAAAGCAACGCCGCCAGGACTGGCGGCATTGCATGAAAACTAATCACTATTTCAAAACCTATCTTTGCAGCACAACTGGTATCCTGTGCGACACGCTTAAATTATCAACAACCTCAACAATATAATAACCATCCGGCAGCATCCTGATATCAATTGTCTCACTCTTTGAATTATCATACCTCCTGTCCACAACTCTTTGTCCCACACTATTGTATATCCCAACAGAATATATACTTACATCCGTAGTGGTGATATTCAACTCCCCGTTCGATGGATTCGGGAAAACATTTATGCTCTTACCCAAAGTGTTAATATTGGACTCATGCGCTGCCTTATGCGGCGGACATACAACAACAAATTTAAACGGCCCGTATAATTCACAGCATTCACCTGTAATCGTATTATAAGCTACTACCTTCTTCAACGTCACAGTATAAGGGCCACCGGCTGGGAAGGTATGCATAACAGGATTTAACGGATTATAAGTATCTCCCGAGCCATCACCAAAATCCCAATCATACAAGGTTATCAAAACACCCGGATCAGGGCATATACCATTCACTGTAAACTGCCATGTGCAACCACCGCCCGGAACTATCATTCCCATAACACTAGGATGACAACTGGTATCAAAACAAGGAGCACTACATGAATCACCCATAGTTAGCTTAATATTTTTGATTGTATCGATTGCACACTGCCAGCCCGTAGCAGATGTAAAGCCCCAATACACCTGCTCGGCATTGGTAACACTCCCAAATTGAATAGCAGGATCAAAACCATAAGTAGCCCGCAGTGTGTCCTTACTATATATATATATAGTGTCTTTATCACAACTCCATTTTATTTCAAACTTCCTGAAGTGGCCATCCTTTATATTGCTTGCTGACAGATCAGCATGTACAGGTGTACCACCTAAAGGAGTCAGAATATCAGCATTCTTGGCTATCATGATGTGGTCATAATAAACAGGCCCGCAAGTGCCTGTGCCGGGATCATTGGAAGTTGCGCAGGGATTTTGAAAAATATCATATTCTATCCCTAAAGAATTGATAAATGCAGGATTATGATAAGTACTCACAGAATCATAATACCCTATAAAGCCCCCTCCGGCATTTACAGAACTTGAAGTATTAATATTGTGACCGAATACAGCACATATACCATCTGCACCCACCATATTACCAATAGGGTTTGGGATGATTGTAAAATTGGCATAAAATACAAGATCAAAACTGTGATAAAAATTCAGACTGGGAATATGCCATAATGCATTTGCCTCCACATTGCCCGAGCAGGAACCGGCATTCACTGAAAAACCTGTATCCGGCGCGCTTATATAAGGCGTCACGGCATTAACCGTATGATACTGGCCATAAGAACCAAACGTAGCAATAAAACATGCTGCGAGTAGAATAATCTTTTTCATAACTGTTTTGTTTTTTTTATATGGTGAAGAAATGTTCTTCGCATCCCTAAGCGATTAAGTATTGGTTTCCTGGATAATGAACCTCAAAAAGTGGGTAACCTTAACCAAACAAAAAGCTTCAGATTGCTAAGTACCATAAAACTAGTTTTTACTAAAAACAACATAATAGTCACTTTGACAACAGTATATCTTTTTTGAGAACGGTAATATCTATTCTGAGAATGGTAATTTGCAGAACCATTTTTTGCATTTATTACTATAATTATTTAGTTCAATAGTTAATTTTGCAGTGAAAACATATTAAGTATCAATCCTTACACCAAACAATTACCATGGAATATTCATTTCTCATCGTTGACGACGAAATGTTAAGCAGGAGCTATATCCGGGACCTGCTTAATGAATTTATCCCCGGATCCCTTATCTGGGAAGCCTCCTCAGCAAAAATTGCAAAATCTATAATTGAGGAAGAGCAAATTGACATCCTTTTCCTCGACATAAAGATGCCCGGAACAGATGGCTTTGAACTCTTAGATTCCTTGTCTGGTAAAGATTTCGAACTCATTTTCATTACAGCCTTTAGCGAATACGCCATAAAAGCCATAAAAAAAGACGCCTGCGATTATTTACTGAAACCAATAAAAAAAGGAGACTTTAAGATAAGTATTCAAAAAGCAGTAGAAAGAAGAAGCAAAACACTGGAAAACAGGAAAGCAGTAAACACTCAAACCATAAATCACTATCTGGAAAACAAGCTAAGCATCAATCACCAGAATGGCATGAAATGGGTCACCTTAAAAGACATTATTTACCTGAAAGCAGACAATACCTATACAACAATATTCCTGGCAGGAGGCGAAAAAATAACCACCTCAAAACCTATAAACCGATTTGAAACCAGGTTCGATCAGAATTGGTTTTTCAGAGTGCACAAATCATACATCATAAGCCTCCTCCACCTCAAAGAATATCTTTCCAAAGACAGTAGCGTCGCATTAATGGACAATGGCGACAAAATATACATATCACGATACCGCCTCAACCACTTCCTCGAAATACTTAAAAACTCAGGAGTAAAAATATAAGCACATTGGTACGGCATATCCTCTTTCCGCTATTGGTGAATATCCTGCTCATTACCATATCAAACGCGCAGGAATACGCCGTTCGCAACTATACCATGCGCGATGGCATTTCGCACTCCACAGTTTACCGCATATACCAGGACCATAAAGGCTTTCTCTGGTTTTGCACCGATTACGGCCTCAGCGCTTTCGATGGAAAAACATTTCATAACTATTACACACAAGATGGTTTGTCTGGCAATATAATCATGTCAATGTCGGAAGATACAGCCGGCACAAAACTGATTAGTACAATGGGAGGCGGCATTACAATCATTACGGATTCCTCAATAACTAAATATTCAGAAAAAGGAATTAACATCCCCAAAAACATCATATATGCAACCAAAAATAAAAACACCACATGGTTTGTCGATTTAAAGGGAAGAATGTACCTGTCCCGGATATTCAAAAACAAACTCAGCAAAATATCCTTTAGTACCCCCAAACATGAAGTACTCATTAATAAAATTATTTCTTACGGAGACACAACCTTTATTGCCTGCACTAACGGCATCTGTTATGCCCTCGATAGCGCGGTTCACCCTTTCTTGCGAAATTTAATTAAAGACGAAGTAATTGACATTTCAAAAAAAGTCAATGGCGATACCTGGATAGGTTTCAAAAACAAAATTTTCCTGCTTAATGGCAATACGGTCATAAAAAAATTCAATCTCGGCAACAGCCATACCATAAACCATATCCTTGTCGATAAATACAACAATGTCTGGGTCTCAACCTCCGATTATCACATGATGATGATACGGAACAATACAATTGAAGAAATCACAAACTACCTCAACATCCCCAAAACTATTATAAACGACCTCTTTGAAGATTCCGAAGGCAATATATGGATAGCAACCTATAACGAAGGCATATACAGGTTCAACTCACTCGATGCATTAAGCTATACCGTAAAAAACAATCTGAACATCTACATCAAATCATTGGCAGACTATGGCAATAATGCAGTTCTTATAGGCGCCATAGGGAAAGTAAGCCTATGGAAAAAAGGGGAAATAGACCATCTCCATATTAAACTATTAAAACCTGATCAATATATCTATTTTGTAAAGCGCATTAAAGACATCCTGTACATCGGCACAGCTTACGGGCTAATATCAAAAAGCCTCCGCTACCCCTACAAAGAATATATATTTTCAGAAAAAGAAGGAACCGGTTATGGTGCAATATCCTTCTGCCAGGACAGCAAAGGCATACGATGGCTGGGCGGCTATGGCGGCTTGTTCAGGATAGAAAATGGCAAGTGCATCAAGGAAAACATATCTCCCCAGATAAAAGAAAAACGCTTTAATGCAATACTGGAAGACCACAAGGGGAGAATATGGTTCGGAACCGATTCCGGCCTGCTCATTAAAGACGGAGACAAATACCGGCAACTCGCATTATGCAAACAACCCGCCTCCCTAAACAATATCAATGCCATTTTCCAAGACAGCTACAAAAGAATATGGCTGGCCACAGAAGGCGGCTTGTTTTGTTTTCAGCAAGACACCCCCATATTGTTTACACAACAAAATGGACTCACCGCCAATAAATGCAATGCCCTGGCAGAAGATAAAAATCATAAATTGTGGATAGGCACTCTCAACGGATTAAGCTATATAGACCTCAAAACACTCGATGCAAAAGCCTACTTGCTCAATATTTATCCCAAAGAAGTACTATCACTCTATTGCAATAAAAGCGACACCCTCTTTGTTGGCACAGCCGACGGCATTTCAATACTGAAAACAAATTTATTGAGCACAGACGATGCCCCGCCGCCACTGTATATAAGCGCCCTCAAAACATCAAAACATCAGCTAAAAGTCCCCGATAAGATCAACCTCGCTTATAATGAAAACAAGCTAAGCATAGATTTTATCGGCCTGAGCTACCGCTATGCAAATATGGTAAACTATAGGTACAAAATCAAAGGACTCGATGAAAACTGGCACTACACAAAAAACACATCGATCGAGCTCCCTGCAATACCATCCGGAGACTACCTCTTTATATTGAACGCCAGGCAAAATACAAGTAAATGGAGCAACGACGTCACCCTCGCCATACACGTCTCTACCCCATTTTGGAAAACCTGGCCATTTATCCTCACACTCTCCGCACTGCTAGCCCTAATATTTTTTTTAATCAGCAGGTGGGCAATCATAAAACACGAATCAAATAAACGAAAGAACCTCCTGCTCTATAACAAGATCATATACCTCAAGCAGCAAGCCCTGGGAGTACTCATCAACCCGCATTTCATTTTCAATTCCATGAATTCCATTCAGCATTATCTCAATAAGCACGACAACGATCTTGCCAATGCCTACCTCGCAGACTTTGCCGGCCTTATGAGGATCACAATAGAAAACGCAAGAGAAGTATTCATATCCTTAAGCCAGGAGATCTCAAGAATAAAACTATACCTCTCGTTGGAACAATTGCGGTTTGGAGAACAACTGCAATACGAAATATCAATAGACCCTTATATAGAAACAGACGCTATCCGCATACCCAACATGATCCTGCAACCCTATATCGAAAATGCCATCTGGCATGGCATAATGCCCAAAAATGCCGAAGGAAAAATACAGATCAGCATTCTTAAAAGCACAGATAAAGAATTGAAAATACAAATAAAAGATAACGGGGTCGGCCTCAAAGAAAATACAAATAAACAAGCCTCCCCGAAACAGCATCGCCCCTTAGGCATGAAGATCACTCAGGAACGGCTGGAACTTCTTAAAAAATTATCAGGGCAATACTATTTTGTAACAACCGGCACCACTAAAGATGCCGGAGATAACATTACAGGCACAGCAATAGAAATAACATTACCCCTGCAACCCAACGAAAAACTATTGGAACAAATAGAAAAAGAACTAAACACCTGATATTAAATTCATAGCTCATGGTCTTTAGCACAGGGTTGTTTAGTCGCGTCATTGAGGAACAAAGCAAGTTCCTCACGGAGCATAGCATAATAATCTCACGAATTGGGGGCATTTACCGCATTAACTATGGCCTGTCTATAATAATACCCACCCCACAAATATCAAAATGCAGAAAGACAGGAAAACAATTGCCAGTATACCCGTAAATTTCAGCATGTTTTTAAGATGCTGCATGGAGGTATTAAAACGCCCCTGGTGCGGATAATTCAAGGCTGTTTTCATGATGATAGAAAACTGGTATAATTCGTAAGCAGGATAGAGGAATACGCATATGATGAGCAAGCAAATAAAACAGAATCCCAGCACACCAAAAAATCTTACAGGGAGAATATGAGGGGCCAGCACAACTATAAGAATGCAGCTAAGCGAGGCTAAAAACAATAAAGCAAATGCCGCAACAGAAAGATACTTTCCCCAGCGCGACATTTGCTTCAGGTTCTCAAA
>CAIYVS010000767.1 GCA_903929655.1 uncultured Bacteroidota bacterium
GTCAACCTTTTAGTACTCGAACCAACTACCATTCAAAATCAAACAGTTAGAAAGCAGCATAAAATGGTATTAAATACAAAACCCGCTATAGTAGCGAGTTTTACTTTTTAGTGAACCTCTTTGGACGTTTCTCGAACCAAACAATAGAAGATTTGAAGATTTTAGGCGATATAACTAAGTAGCCGCTGTGCTTAATTTCGATAAACTTAAAATCAAAAAATTAAAGCATTTAAAAATATTTCCCTTTTAATGCTTCAATGATTATTTTATGGTCTTCTTCATCGTGTAAACCGGAAACTGTTATGGTTGCTACCATTCCAACATTTTTTACAAAGATTGGTATTGAACCACCTTTTGCAATAAAATCTTTTTCGTCAAGCCCAAATGTTTCTTCTAATGTCATATTGCCTTCTTTTAAGTCATTTTTTACACTTAAAGAACTTTCTTCAAATTGTTTCGCCACATTTGCCTTTCGTCTAAGCCAATTATGTTTGTCAACCGGAAGGTTGTCGTCAACGTAAATAAAAACAGTATGATTAAGTCTAGAAATTTCAACGGCTATATATTGATTGCGACTTTTAGCCAAGTCTATAATTTTCAAGCCCATTTCAAGGGCGGTTCGGTTAGAAAAATCGTCTAATTCTATTTTCTTTCTTACTTCTTTATTTTCAATTTTACTCTGTGCCATCGTCGATATGCTTAATATAAAAGTGAATACTAAAATTAGATATTTCAACATTATTTTTAAATTTTTCCATGAACATACATCATTAAAAAATAATGAAAAAATAAATTAAATAAGAAAAACTTTTGACTATTGCGGATTCGCAGATAATAACCTTATGTATGTCCGGGTTGAACGTCTAAGGATATAAATGTGAAAGCCTCTCAATTGAGCGGCTTTTTAGGGAGCTTAATGGTTCGACATTCAATCATGTTGACCCGATGGTACTCGAATCAATTACTATTCAAAATGAACCATTTCTAAAAAAAGAAGGAAATGTAATAAATAAAGAAACCCGCTCTAAGAGCTGGTTTTACTTTTTCTGTGAACCCTATTGGACTCGAACCATTTAATTGTGAATATTTAATAAAGTATTGTGAAATATTGAATTTTTGACACGGCGATTACCATTGTCTGGCCTTATGTATAATATGGCTAATAAAGCCGGCGACCCGTCTTCGTTGAAACTACGGCGGGCAAGGACAAAAAAAGTATACGGTAAAAAGAATGATGGTCTATCTTTGTTACAAACAGGGGAAAAATGAATGATAACAATATAGTATCCTTGCGTTATGCCAATATTTACCAGGGCAACAGCCTGATATTATCTAATGTGAATTTTGAGGTGGGCAGGGGTGAGTTTGTGTACCTGATAGGGAAAACGGGTACGGGTAAAAGCAGTTTGCTAAAAACACTATATGGTGACTTGTACCTGAAAGAGGGGGAGGGTGAGGTAGCGGATTTTGACCTAAAGCACCTGAAATGGCAGAATGTGCCTTTGCTGCGCAGGAACCTGGGGGTGGTTTTCCAGGATTTTAGGCTGCTGACGGACAGGAATGTGCATGATAACCTGGAATTTGTGCTGAAGGCTACGGGATGGAAGGACAAGATACTGATAAAAGAAAAAATAGAGAATGTGCTGGGTAAGGTGGGGCTAAGGGGTAAGGGCTACAAAATGACTTATGAGATGTCGGGTGGGGAGCAGCAGCGTGTGGACATAGCGAGGGCATTGCTGAATAATCCCAAACTGATACTGGCGGATGAGCCTACCGGGAACCTGGACCCTGAGACGACGGATGAGATCATGCAATTGCTGTTCAACATTTGCCGCGACTACCAGACTGCATGCATTATGGCTACGCATGACTATACTATTATACAGAAATACCCTGCAAGGGTGGTGAAGATAGAGCAGGGTGCGATAAAGGAGATATCGGCTGCGGGGATGATGTAGTGATCGTGGCCTTTTTTGTTGTTCTTTTCTCTTGAAAGAAAAGAACCAAAAGTTCAAGGCTGTATGAAAATGGCTAAAAATCAGACAGGCCGAGGATGAAA
>CAIYVS010000768.1 GCA_903929655.1 uncultured Bacteroidota bacterium
GGTTGCTTCGTGCCTCGCAATGGCCGCGTCTTTGCCAAATCGCTCCGCGTGGCAAAGACATAGCTCTGCTGCGTGTTTCGCAGTCGCTCGATTATGAACGTCTTAATGATTTTTTATTTGCGTTCATGAGATCGTTCGTTTCTCTCACTTTGTTGTGGGGCACTGGCTTTTCGCTTGTCAAGATATTGATCGTTCTCATATGGTTAGGGGTTTGGCTCTCTATTTTGGCGGACTGCTCATGGGTGGCGCGAAAAAAGGTGCCTGTGCATATTTTCAAGTTCAGTTTTCCAATGGAAATATTTTATTTGCGTCATGTTTATTTTTTAAAGGGCTTATGAGACAAGTTCCGTTTTCCATTTAATGGAATTTTTTCCGCTTTTTTGGTTGTTTGTTGATTATTTTGGTTTTTAAATAGAGTATATAATATTGATTGTTAATTATTTATGTTGTTTTTGTGAAACTTTTCCTGCTGAAAATATTTTTTCCTCTTTTCTTCCTATCGGGGACATTTGGTTTCCTTTTTAGGCTGTTTGGGTATCTATTCGGGAGCTTTAATTTCCTGTTTTTACCGTGGATTAGTTGAAAGGTTGATTGGGATGTCCGACATCTTGTGACATTTTTAAAATGTCGGACATTTTTTCTCAATGTTTTCTTCGTAACTTATTGATTGTCAATTTTAATTAAAGTTTTCAATATGTCCGACTTTTTCAAGGTTTCGGACATTCCGTTTCTATTTAAGTCATCCTGATTTTGTTTATGCAGTTGGAGATACTTATGGCTATACGAGCATATTGGAAAATAATTTGATAAGGCTATATGTCAAAGAGCTATTTAAAAATTCAACCATATGTGATTAGATTTTGGCATAAAGATACGAAATGAGGGTAGGGGAATCCAAATTTTTCTCTGAAAGTGGCTGTGGGCGCGGGAAGAATTTGTTTACAGGCCGGAACGGAGGATGGTAATCCTGAGATTGAACTCCACAAGGGCGCAATGAGAGATTGGTGCCGGACATCTGATTTTTGGCGGGTTGAAATATACAAATATTCTTAAATTGCATTGGCGCAATGCCAATAAGCAAATAATTCTAACACTATATAAAAATGAAAAAAGTAACAGGAATAGGGGGCGTTTTCTTCAAAAGCAAAGACCCCAAAGCAATGAACGAATGGTATAAAACAAACCTTGGGCTTGACACAACCCCATATGGAACCAGCTTTGAATGGAGACAACTGGACGACAGCACTAAAAAGGGACTAACCCAGTGGAATCCCTTTGCCGAAACAACAAAATATTTTGAGCCCTCCACCAAAGACTTTATGATAAACTATAGAGTCGAGAATTTAGAAGAACTGGTAGCGCAACTTAAAAATGACGGAGTAATAATTGTAGACAAAATTGAGGATACTGAGTATGGCAAATTTGTTCATATTATTGACCCCGAAGGCAACAAGATTGAACTTTGGGAGCCTAAGGATGAGTAGGGTAAAATAATTTGTGGACGGATAATAATTTGTTTGCGGGCTGGACTATAGGTTGGGGCTGCAATATGAGACCGCGTGGCATCATGACGCAATCTTAGATTGCAGCCTAACACCTTTAATACCAACAAATGCTAAAAGTCTATTTTATCTTTTAAATTTTCTGCAAATGATTAAAAATCTTAACTTTATAAAATATATAGCACTATACCTGAACTTTAAATGCAGATAAATTTTTTCGCCATTAAATTAGAATTTGATAAATTTCAAATAAATACCGAACAATACTCTCCTGAAAGGTTAGCTGAACTAAGAAATAAATTTAACAACACCCATTCTTTTTTCAAAAATGGTAGTAATCTTTATATTTCAAATAAAGATGGCGAGGAAGATATTGATATAGGTAACCCAACTGAAGTTAGTGTATTTGGAGAACATGAGATAACAGCCTCTTTGATTAAGCATATTTTTTTTAGAACATTTAAAGACAGATTTCCTAATTATACCCCTATTGATTTTTACCCTTTTAGATTTTTCTCGCGTCAAGATAAAGATGATATAATCTACACCTCTCTTCCCGATAATTTAAAAAATAAAATTGCCTATAAAAAGTTAATTGAAGTACAATTAAGGTTAATTAATATCGGAGGTAGACCTCAATTTGGCTTCATCATTAACATTAAGCGTAATTGGATATTTAAAAAGACATGTGAGGAATTACATAATGAAGGGTTTGATATTGTTGGATTAGAGGTTCTGAAAATGGAAGATTTACCTGGCCTTAAGGGTATTCTCGCTCCTGATGAAGAGTTTATTGGCATAGTGAGGGAGATAAAGGGTCATAAAGCAATTGTAGATACAAATGAGGGACGATTAGAATTCCCACTATCAAACTTATCAATTAGAAAAACAAAATATAATATTGGAGCTTATTTATCATTTTTCATCTCTGAACCTAAAAGCCAAGAGATTTTACAAATAATTGAAAGTAAGCGTTCTGAAATATATAATGCTCAAAACCTTTATACAGAGATAGGAAAAATTGCTTCAAGCATATTTAACCACAAGGAGGGACACAATAATCCTTCACCTATTTTGTTTCAAAACAAAGATGGCTTTTGTTTTACAGTAGATACACAGATGTGTGCGATTTCAAATTCGATATTATTAAAAGCACCGACATTTATTTTTGATTATTCTGCGACTAAAACCGAAAGCACAAGTCCGGATAAAGGCTTGACAAATTTTGGTCCCTACGATTCAATAAATTTTGAACCAAAGTCAATTAATATACTTTGTATTTGTTTAAAACA
>CAIYVS010000769.1 GCA_903929655.1 uncultured Bacteroidota bacterium
GAAAAATATTCGCAACAGAATCGCGGGTCCATAAATACGTTGTACCACTTGTTGCACTGTTAGGAGTATAAGTAAAAGTATTGTTATTACATGTGGACGAAGGGTTTAACGAACTGCTCAATAAAGGGGTGGAATATACCGTAATAGTAAAATTTTGCGTTGAACCCGGACAAGAATTTGCCGTAGGTGTAACTGAAATAGTTCCCGAAATGGTAGCAGTTGTAATATTTGAAGATGTGAATGAGGTTATATTTCCACTACCACTTGCCGCCAGCCCGATTGAAGTGTTACTGTTAGCCCAGGTATAGGTAGTTCCGCTGACTGTTGAACCACTAAAATTGATTGCAGAAGTATTGGTTGAATTGCAAACTGCCTGGTTGGCAGGGACTGTCACCGTTGGTGTCGGGTTTACTGTAATAGTAAAACTTTGCGTACTGCCGGGGCATGAATTTGCAGTTGGCGTAACCATAATTGTTGCAATTACAGGAACGCTGGTACTATCTAAGGCTGTAAAAGGCGCAATAGCTCCTAATCCATTTGCTGCAAGCCCGATAGAAGCGGTATTGTTCACCCATGAATAAGTAGTATTATTAACGGCGCTACTAAAAGAAGCTGTAGAGGTATTAGTACCATTACAAACTACCTGGTCAGATGGCAAAATAATTGCAGGTGTTGGGTTTACAGTAATATTGAAATTTTGAGAGCTGCCTGTACAGTTATTTGCTATGGGCGTAATTATAATTGTTGCTATAACCGATGAGGTTGTGGAATTGGTTGCCGCAAATGATGCAATATTTCCAGTGCCGTTTGCTGCAAGCCCTATTGAAGTAGTATTATTCGTCCAATTATAAGTAGTTCCACTTACTAATGACCCGCCAATTGTAATAAGGTTTGTATTAGTGCCGTTACACCAAATTTGATTTGATAGCGCAGTAACTGTGGGAGTAGGGTTAACAGTAAAAGTGAAACTTTGAGGATTCCCTTGGCAGGAATTAGCACTAGGGGTGACGGTTACCGTTGCTACTACGGGGTTGCTCGAAGTATTAATAGCGCCAAATGAGTATATACTTCCTGTACTCGGAGTGCCGAGCCCTATGGAGGTATTGTTGTTCGTCCAGGCGAAAGTTGCATTGCTGACAGAACTACTGAAACTCAATACAGAAGTATAGTCCCCGTTACAAAATACCTGGTTGGACGGCACTACCACATCTGGTGTTGGATTTACCGTAATGGTAAAAATTTGCGCACTTCCTGAACAAGCATTAGCTGTTGGAGTTACTGAAATAGTCCCGATAAGGGGTATATATGTGGTATTTGTTGCGGTGAAAGAAGAAATATTTCCAATGCCTGAGGCAGTCAATCCAACAGAAGTTGTATTGTTTGCCCATGTGTACGTTGTTCCATTCACCGAACTACTGAAAGTGTATGCAGGAGTATTTCCTCCGTTACATATCACCTGGTTTAGAGGAATAAAAACATTGGGTGTTGGATTTATTGTAATCGTGAAACTTTGTGGAGTGCCCATACACGTATTAGCACTTGGCGTAACAGTAAGGGTTGCTGTAACAGGCGAATAGGTTCCATTAATAGCTGTAAACGAGGAAATATTACCTGAGCCTGAACCGCTTAGTCCAATAGAAGTTGTATTGTTCGACCAGCTATAAGTCGTATTGTTCACAGCACTGCTAAAGGTTAATGGCAAAATTACTGCACCATTACAGGCAGCTTGGTTTGAGGGTAATGTAACTCCTGGCGTTGGATTCACCGTAATCGTAAGATTTTGCGGGGTGCCACTGCAATTGTTGGCAGCAGGCGTAACCGAAATACTTCCAGTAATTGCAGAATTAGTGCTGTTATGTACACTAAAAGCGGAAATATTTCCCGACCCACTTGCTGCTAATCCGATAGAAGTAGTATTATTTGTCCAGTTATAAACTGTGCCGCTAACTGCCGATCCTGTGAAAGTTATGGCAGAGGTGTTTAGATTATTACATACGGTCTGACTTGATGGTATCGCCACACCCGGTGTAGGGTTAACTGTAATAGTAACATTTTGAGCACTTCCTGAGCAACTGTTGGCACTTGGAGTAACCGATATGGTACTGGTGACAGGAGCATTTGATAAATTAACTGCATTAAAAGATGCTATGTTCCCCGACCCGCTGCCCGCAAGGCCAATAGATGTATTATTATTCGACCATGAATAGGAGGTGCCGTTCACATTGCTGCTGAATGTTAATGAGGCAGTATTAACTCCATTACATACAGCCTGGTTTAAAGGTAATATAACATTGGGTGTGGGGTTTACTGTAATAGTAAAGCTTTGTGTATTTCCCGGACAACTATTTGCAGAAGGGCTTACTGAAACGGTTGCCGTAACAGGTGTATTTGTCACATTCGTTGCGGCAAAAGAAGCAATATTTCCTGAGCCGGACGATGCAAGTCCTATGGAGGGAGTATTATTTACCCAGCCATATGTTGTTCCATTTACAGCCCCGCTGAAAGATAATGCGGCTGTATTAACTCCGTTACAGACCACCAGGTTAGATGGCAGAATAACACCAGGAGTCGGATTAACAGTAATACTAAAATTTTGTGTAGCACCAGCACAGGAATTGGCAACAGGAGTAACGCTTATCGTAGCAACAACAGGTGCACTTGTAGTGTTTGAACACGTAAAAACAGGAATAGCTCCTGTGCCACTACTGCCAAGGCCAATTGATACAGTATTGTTTACCCAGTCATAATTTGTACCGCTCACTAGTGAGCCCGTAATATTAACTAATGAAGTGTTACTGCCATTACAGACTATTTGGTTGCTTGGAGCCGTAACAGTCGGTGTCGGATTTACTGTAATTGTAAATATTTGTGGGTTGCCAACACATGTGTTTGCGGTTGGCGTTACTGTTATTGTAGCTGTTGCCGGCGCAGTAGAAGTATTAGTGGCTATAAAAGACAGGATATCCCCTGAGCCATTTGTTCCTAAGCCTATCGTTCCATTATTGTTTGTCCAGGCATAAGTAGTTCCGCTTGTTGCGCTGCTGAATGTAAAAGCGGACGAACCCACTGCATTACAAATTGCTTGGTTTGCTGGCACTACTACATTGGGCGTTGGATTTATAGTAACGATCATACTTTTCGATGACCCTGCACAACCGCTATTTACGGGTGTAACTGTTATGGTATCTAAAAAAGGATTGTAACTACTATTGATTGTTGTAAAAGAAGCAATATCACCAGTACCGCTGGCTGCTAAGCCTACGGTCGTATTACTGTTTGTCCAGTTGAAGCTGGTGCCAGGCATACTACTACTGAAATTTACCACCGCTGTAGCGGCATTATTACACACTGTTTGAGATGCGGGTTGGAACACATCCGGCAAAGGCTTTACGGTAACTGCCGAGGTATCGGATACATGCGTGCACTGGAAAGTATCCACCCTGCTCACCCAATAATTACCTGCTATTTTTACCTTGATTGTTTGTACCGTATCCCCGGTTGACCAGTTATATTTTAAAGCAGGGCCGGAGGCCGTAAGATAAACGGAATCTCCACTGCAAATAGATAAGGGCTGGGAGGCGGTAATATTGGGTCTCGGTTTTGTGGGGCACGGATCATGGACAATAGTATGAATTCTGTTCCCCATATTGTCATAGCTGTAGCTTATAGAAGAACTATCAGGATAAAATGCATAAGTTAGCCGTCCAAGGCTATCGTAGGTATAATTTATCGTTTGAGCAAAATTAGTTTGACTCAAAAAAATAAATAGTATAGAAAATATCGTTTGCTTCATCGAAATGTAATTTAGTTACCACATTTTTTATTTTGGTTTACAACTGGTTGGTACGAGTTATTAGATGTTTGTACATCGGAATAGATACCAAGTAAGGTCTGGATTATTTTTAATGAGGAAGTAACAATGGCCTGGTTTGCAAATCCTGAGGCAAATCCAAGGCTGTTAGACGCAGAAAGAATATTTTGTCCTTCTTCAACAATGTCATCAATATCTCCAATCCCAACTAAAGTAAGCACTCTAGTAACAATTGGGTCCTCATAGAAATAATCGAGTTTAGTATGAATGTCATCAGAACCTTTCCATTCATAATTTGCATTCCCAGCATTTCCAATATTTTCGAACGCCACATAAACATTTTTAAAAGCCTCATTTAACGATTGTCCCGCGAGTGCTATTCCAACAGGGCCGTCCTGAACTTCAAAATATGCCAATGATACATCCCCTACGCCCGCAGCAATTTGCCAAAGAGCAATTCCAACTTTGGCGGCACCAGCATCAAATTTATCAGCCCAATTAGAATATGCATTAAAAGCATCGCCAAGCCAATTATTCCCACTTGCGTCATATCTATTTAAAGGGTTATTAAGACAATATGAATACCTATTTAATGTTTGTGGATCCATAAGTGAAGTGGGAAATGGATCTTTGCCTAAAAACCTTCCGTTTGCAGCGTCGTAGTATCTTGCACGTACATAATATATTGTTGAAGTTTCCTGTTGTACACCATACTCTCCTAAAAATGTAAAGGGTTGCTGGGTTTGTCCACCATGTTTCAGCAATTTACCAAATGGGTCATAGGTAAAGGTGTCGGTTATCTGTGCATTACTGTTGCTCAATGCAATGGTATTATGCTGGGCATCAAAATGATAATAGAGGCTGTTATTGCCTGTAGAGTCTATTCTTTCTATAAGGCCTAAGCCATACACGTAGTAGACTTTTATAGCGCCCGTACTATCTGTTTCCATCAATACTTGCGACAAACTGCCGGAGAGATCAAGCACATACCTGCGGTCCAATCCACCCTGGTTTTTCTCGATCCTGTTTCCCCTGGCATCATACTTATACGTACTAGTGCCGGAGGCTGTGAACAGGTTATCTACAGAAAAAGTATAAGCAGTGCTTCCGGCTGCAGTTCTGTTCCCGGCTGCATCATTGGTATAGCTTGTTACCGAATCGGAGTTAAGCCTGTCATCCGCTCCGTAAGAATAAGCATTTGAGGCTGCGGTGAGATGAAATGGTACAGGCCCTTGTCTTTGTTCCTGTACCCGGTTGCCATTCGCATCCAGCGAAAAAATGCTTTGGCTGAAAACAGCGGATGCAATTTTATTTGTTTTACTAATAAGCCGCCCAGCAATATCATAAGTATATAAGCAGGTATCTCCATTAGGATAACATGTGGCTTTCAATCTGCCGGATGAATCATAAATATAATTCGTGGAATGGTTCAGCCAGTCTGTAACCTTTACCAGCATGTTATCATTGTTGTAATAATAATTCACAGTATGGTTGCCGGGATAGGTGATACTCTTTTTATTGCCCGCCGAGTCGTAGGTGTATTGAACCGTTTTGCCAAACATATCGGTATATTGTTTCAGGTGGTTCAGGCTGTCGTAAGTGAAATAAGAAGTGCCATAATTATTGGTCATGCTTTTCAGGTTCCCGGTACTGTCATAAGTATAGCTGTAATTGTTCCCGGTAGAATTGGCTACATAAATCACCCTGTTGAGAGAATCGTAGGTTTTAATGATAGTGCCGGTAGGGGTTTTATGTCTTGTAAGGTTCCCGACTCCGTCATAGTAAAAACTGTCCAGGTTGTTTGCCGCGTCCTTGTATGTGTTCATCCTGTTCGATGAATCATACGTAAAATATTGAGTGTGGTTATTGGCGTCTGTTATAGAAAGCCTGTTGCCGTTATAGTCATAAGATGCTGCACTGGGGTGGCTCGCTGCATCCGTAATCCCGGTCATTGAACCTACTTTATTATAAGTATAGGCCGTAACCCTTGTCAAAGGATCAGTAATACTGTTTATCTGCCCTAAAGCATTATAGGCAAACCCGCTTGAATTCGTTAGTGCATCCTCGGCTGCTGTCTTCCTGCTAAGTGAGTCGTAAAAAAAATATTTTGTGTTACCATACACGTCCATTTCTGAGGTTCTGTTCCCAAGATTGTCATAACCGTAATGAATAGTACCGAGGGAACTGACCTTTGAAACCATGCTGTTCTTAGCATCGTAAGCATAAGACACTGAATGATTATCAGGGTCCGTTACTGTTATGAGATTATCCGTCGAATCATATGCAAACGAGCTGATACCGCCCCTGGCATCATGGATAGATGATAAGCGGTCTTTAACATCGTAATAGAAATAGGTCTTGTAGCCGTTTTTGTCTGTATGACGGATAAGATTATTATCCAGATCAAATGAATCACGCTGGCTTACATTCATAGGATATAAGACTCCCGTAAGCATATCGTTATTATTATAAGTATAATTAGTAGTGTGACTATCTTCATCCTTTTGGCTTAGTCTTCTTCCAGCAAGGTCATAAGTAAATATTTTGGTACCTGAAGGAGAGACAACTGAGCTAAGATCACCTGCGCTATTGTAATTATAAGTTGTAAGATGACTCAAGCCATCAGAATAAGTATGGAGAAGTCCATTGGAATAATAAGTGTAATTTTTAGAAGACCCATCGGGGAAATGCATACTGTAGGCATTGCCATAAGCATCGTAATTAATGCTTGTTGTATCACCGGCAGGGTTAGTCATTATGGTAGGACGGTTAATCGAATTGTAAGCAAAATGCATATTGGTGTTCAGCGGCATTAATGCTGCCAGTTTATTTCCAAAAGCATCATAAGAATAAGCAGTATGGTCACCATTTTCATTAGTAAGTGAAGCAAGGTTATTATTGTAATCATAAGCGTAATATTTCGAATGGCCTAACTGATCCGTTTCCTGAACGAGACGGTAAAAAGTATCATGATAGGCTGTGGCCGTATGAGTATCGGGGTAGGTAATTGTTGCGGTAACGCCTGACGAAGTGGAAGTATATGAAAAGTAGGTTGGTTGATTTAGCGCGTCTTTTTGAACAATTACCCTGTTTTGTGCATCATAGGTATTACTAATCAAAGTATCCTGCATAGGTGTCAGTATTTTCGTTACCAGGTGCAGAC
>CAIYVS010000770.1 GCA_903929655.1 uncultured Bacteroidota bacterium
TAGTCGGCGAATAAGAAAAGGAGGTAAATCTTTATAATAGCAATCATTCAATTCAGATAATGTATCCAAACCTTCGAGTGGAAATGCATTATTGAAAAATTTATAAATTGCGGTTAAACGTTGCTGTCCATCAATTACTGAATAACGGTATTCTTCTGTTTCGGAATCTACATCTACATCTTGAGATATATATATCGTAGGGATTGGTATGTTTAGAATCAAGCTTTCTATTAATCTTGAAGATGTCTTATAGTCCCATCGATGCCTTCTTTGATAGTCAGGATCAAGTTTTACAACACCCTTTGCGATTTTTTTGACTAATGTTTCTAAATCGTATTCAATACTCTGAGTTTTTACCGTTCTTTCTTTAGCCTTTTCTTGTAAAAGTGTTAGATTAACTTTTAAATTGTTCATTTAATTCGGTTTTTACTTATTAAAAGTAAGCATTTGAATGTAAGTAAATAGTTTTAGGATATAATATCACCCTGTTTCGCCTTTGGTTGGTATCTAATACGGCCAAGTGTATCAGTAATACCAACAAAATTGCATTTGCCAGCCAAGTTCCATGCCAACATGGCTTTATTATCTTACTTCCCAAAAGTCTCCTTATCTTTCTTTTCTATCTCCGGTTCTTGTTTTTTATATTCTTCGGGATCAAATTTAAGTTTCCAGCGCCCAACATAGTAGGCCAATGGGTCCAGGCCAACTGCGGCCCTTCTTTTATCTACATTGTCAGGGTCCTGTAATGGGCGTATATAGTAGCTGCCGTCCTTGGCCATGCCTATCTGGCTGCCATATATTTGTTTCTTTCCCTAGCCCATGGCCACCCGGTCTTCCAGCAGCGCCAAATTGGACGCACTGGCTTTTTTATGCTGCACCGCCTCGCGCATCATTGATAAATATTTTTCCTGTGTCTCCAGGTGTGCATGCTGTATTACAAGAAACAAGGTCCTGCTTCCCTGCGGGCTTACCACATCGGGCCCCAACCAGCCATACTGGTCCAGTATCTTTGTCACTTTCAGCACGTTCACAGAATCCTTTGCACGCCTTGCTTTCATCAACTCTTTAAACTCCTTAGAGTCCCTACCCAATTTGCCTGCCATTGCATCTGTCTGTGATCTGTCTGCCTGGTCGTCTGTATAAACCGTATCCAGTATCGCGATCAATGCTTTATTATAGTTGGCTTCCTCTTTATCTTTTTTATCCTTGTTTTCTTTCACCTTGCTGCAGAGGGCATCCCAGCGCGCATCAGCATGAAGCGATGCCAGATCAGTATCGGCCATAAGATGTTCATATTCCGGGAATCCTGCATTTGCTACCATGTTGAGTTCGGAAAAAGCCGAATCGGTCATGCCGGCCTGGGCCATCGCGCATGCGGCGCCATATATATCACGTACCGACAACATTTTGTAGCCCGAGTGAAACGCCGCCAGGTAGCTTTCTGCTGCTTCTTTATAGTACTTGTTATTATAAAGAGCTTCAGCTTCTGTTGTCAATCTCTTGTACTCAATGTTTGCTTGTGCATGCAGGTAAAGCGGACATAAGAACAGGAGGCATGTGTAGAGGAGCTGTTTCATAAGCAAGGAGATTTTAAGAAAAATATATAACGGATTGTTTAGAGAATGCTAAAATAGTATCCGAGGTGTTAAAACCGCCGGGATCACTTAAATTCATCGGTAAGTAGCAGCTATTTTAGCTGCCTTCTTTATTTATGAGAACAGTAGTTGGTCGTTATACCTAAAGTTCGTCCGGGGTATTTGCCCTGTGGCGGAATACCTCCCTGGTAAGGATGCGAAGAATATACAACGCTGTCCTGCTTATAATAATAAGATAGGATTTTCCACGACAAAGGATCAAAAGGACTACCCAAACTGAAAACATAAGCATCAGCCACACCGTTGGTTTTAAAACCATCTTCTATTTTCAATGTATCGCTCTTTACCACTATAGTACTGTCGTTCAGTACGTTTACTGCAAACGTATCCTTGTATTGTTTGAAGGTATCTTGCTCACTTACTAAAGTCAGGCTATCCTGGTACACATTCCAGAAGCGCAGTCCCGCCATCGTATTTATTTGTGCAGGGTTATAGGGAGTATTTATTTGAATTATCAGGTACGGATTTTTACCATTTAGGTTGGCAGAGTCACCATTAATAATAATTATTACCATGTAGCTGCCAACACTGCTAAATACGTGCTTAGGGGCTGCATCGTAGCTCGAAGCACCGTCTCTGAATATCCACTGTGTTTTTACACAAGTGGGAATATTGCTGCTAAAATACAGGCTATCACCAACAAATCTGTTGCCTGTACAAGTGATCTTATAATTACTACCGTCCAGACAATTTGAATTGGCAACATCTTTCCTGCATGCACAAATAAAAATGAAGGTCGCAACTACAACATAGTATGAAATGCCTTTAAAATAAGATTTCGAATTCATAGAGTTCTGCATCTGGATTACAGTATATTCAAAGATAATAAATTATTTGCTTTTGTTGGTGCTTGTACATGCGCCTTTGTTCGGTATGCAGGCCAGCCAAGTGTGGCTGCAACACCAACAAAGTAGCGCAGTCGCTCACTTCCCATACTGTGTCAAACCCGTCTCCGGCTTAAGCATTCTCCCGGGGTCTATCCAGTACATTTTGTTGTCGTGGTAAAATTTCTCGTATTCCCTGGTCTTAAATACCGCAGGTACATTGTCTCTATAGTAGGCGTCATTAAAATATATCTCCAGTTCCGTGTTATCGTGCAGGTATTTCTGTTGCGCGCTATCCATCTTGTCATACAGCATCATGAAGGAGATCGTATCTCTATTGCTAAGTTGTGCCTCCTGCAACTGGTTAGTGTAGTCAAAGCAGTTTTTATATACCTCCCTGATGACAAAGGTGTAGCGGATAACTCTTTTTGTAGTATAAAATATCTCATGATATTCAGGAGGGGCAAACGCGATCTCCACATTTTTATGTTTTTTCTTTGCTGCTCTTCGCAGCTTCTCCTGTTCGGCCTCTTGTTCGGCCCGTTTTGCGTTCACTTCCATCGAGTCAGCTTTGCGCATTTTCAGCAGCTCAGCTTTTATTATAGAATCTCTGTTCACTTTGCCCCTGGCAAAAAATGCGGGAGGAAACGTATAATTCATTAAGGGTGCATCAAATGTATCTACCCCGATCCTGTCTGCGTAAATAACAAAATCCGAACTACTATAGAAACCGCCGTCAAATACCTGGCAAGCCACTTTGAGACTGCAGCAGAGAAGGCATATAAACAGGAGCAGGAACCTCAACTTTGAAAAAGCCATCACATTTTATTTAGCACTCATTACTACCTATAATAGACGAGAAAGATAAGCCTATACACGCCTAAGCAATTTTTTATTTGCTGCCAAGCTTTTCCCTGTATGCTTTCTGCAAATCATCTATCTCTTCGTCATATCCTTTGCGGTCCATAAAGGCCTTGGGGCGGTAAGCGTCGCCCGGCTTGTGCTTTTCGTGCAAGTGGCACTGGCTGGCATGTGCAGCAAGCCACAGATCGAAGTGCAAATTTTTCATGGACTTTAATGTATAGGCATAATCTTTCGCAACACCGGGGTAAGAAGCCATACCGGGCTTAGCGCCATCCAGTATGGTAGGCATATTGGCTATGAGCACCCTATACTTGCGGTGCTTATCTTTTACATCAAATAAATAGCTGCTGGAGCCTTTTGTGTGGCCGGGGTGGTGAAGCATCACTACCTGCATATCGCCTAGTTTTATAGTATCTTTATCATGCAAGAGCCTGTCCACTTTTACAGGTTCAAACATGCTGCCAATACCCTTGCCGCCAAATAGATAATCCGAGTTACCACCGTCTTCCATTACTGCAGCGTCTCCTTCATCTATCATCACTTTCGCCTTGGTCTGTCTTTTTATTTCAGCCATTCCGCCTACATGGTCAAAATGTGCCTGCGAGCTGAGTAATATCTTTATGTCGGAAAACCTGAATCCCATTGCTTCTATATGTGCGCGTATCATCGGCACTGTGCTGTCGAGCCCGGTATTGATAAGAATATGTCCCGCCGGGGTAGTTATCAGGTAACAACCAATATCATAGGTCCCCACATAATACAGGTTGCCGGCTATACGAAAAGGTTTGTAATCTTGCGACCATTCAGGATTATTGTTGTCATGCTTCTGGGCAGTCGCATAAAAAATGTCGGCCAAAAGACAAACCAGCAAGATAGTAATTCGTAATAGCTTCCCGGAACTTTGCATATAAATAAAGATACGAAAAAATGTATTTTTCTTTAACAAACGCTGTCGGTCCCGCTTACAAAAATCGCTTCCTGACGGAAAATCCCTATTTTTGGCAATCCCCTTTCTTATATGAATATGCCCATCCGACTAAAAGCAATTAGTAAACATACATTATGGTATGGAGCCGCGCTTGCAGTGCTATTGTTCCTGATGAAGTGGCTGGAGCTGCGCTACCTCATCATCGACAATGCAATGGATATTTATATAGGTGCCATAGCACTCATATTTACAGCACTGGGAATATGGCTGGCTTTGAAACTGGTGAAACCCAAAACGGAAACCATAGTTGTTGAGAAAGAAGTATATATAGAAAAGCCCGTTCCACTAGCGCAGCCAAACAGCAGTTTTGCAATCAATGAAAATTCATTAGAAAAATTGGGGATCAGCAATCGCGAGCTGGAAGTGCTGATACTGATGGCTACCGGCCTCAGCAACCAGGAGATTGCAGCACATTTATTCGTTTCCCTTAATACCATTAAAACCCATTCATCAAACTTGTTCTCGAAAATGGATGTAAAGCGCAGAACCCAGGCAGTAGATAAAGCCAGAAAACTCGGGCTTGTGCCCTGAAAAATCTAAGACAAAAGGATGAAAACCAGCCAGTTTTTACAAAATCACCCGAAAGTATGAATGTGTTTTTGGGGTTTTATATCACTTTTATACTAACAAACTAAAAAATAAAAACTTATGAAAAAAATAGTACTCACATGTGGCCTCATAGCCGGGGCTATCGTTACCGCTATCATGGCTATCAGCATCAGCTTTTTTGACAAAAATCATACAGAGTCCAGCGAGATCCTTGGGTATGCTTCCATGATCCTTTCCTTCTCACTCATATTTGTTGGCGTCAAAATTTTCAGGGACCGACATAATGGTGGTTCAGTAACTTTTGGCAAGGCCTTCCTCATAGGGCTCTATATTTCGCTTATAGCATCTACCATATATGTTGTTGTATGGGCGTTGGAGTATAAATATGTTTTTCCCGATTTTATGGACAATTATTCCGCCTGCATGGTGAGCAAAGCAAAGGCATCCGGTGCCAGCCCAGAGAAAATAGATGCCCAGATCAAACAACTGGCCATGTATCGCGACATGTATAAGAGCCCCATTTTCTTTACCCTCATGACCTATGCCGAGATACTGCCTGTGGGGCTGGTAATATCTCTTATTGCGGCATTGATACTAAAGAAAAAGAACAAGGCAAATCTGTCAGCAGCAAATTAAGTTGATATTGAAGAAGAAAGTTATTTTGAATCAGTGCCTAAAATATACAAGGCTGCTAATTTGAATATCTATCCCAATCCTTCAGCTGATGCCATATTTAATTTCGCTGTGCTGGACATGCAGCAAAACTATACCATTGAGATATTAAACAATCTGGGTAGCACTGTAATGAATATGCCTTATAAAAATCAGATCATTTTATCTGCATGCCCCAAAGGCCTTTATTTCTATAGGGTCAGTAGTGGAAAGGAATATTATAACGGGAAGTTGGTGCTGAAATGACTCTGAAGATTACTCACTAACTCTTAAGATGAGAAAAATTAAGCAGGATTCTTTCGAAAAACATTAGCCTATTTTTTATTCAGTAATA
>CAIYVS010000771.1 GCA_903929655.1 uncultured Bacteroidota bacterium
AATAAAATTGTCAACTACTCTCAACAGCGAAATCAACAGCACTATAGTAAAATCCATTTGTGGACGTGATTTTTACAACAATAAATTTAAGTGTATATTCAATGTCTAAATGGTATAATTTCATTTAGACATTAAAATTCGACACGATTAGTTGCGCACCTACGGAGCGCACTTTCCTGTTCTTTTGAATGCTACAGACCTTTGGCCTCTATGAGGCCTTTTATGGCAGCGATGACGAATTTAGATGTTTTCTATACAATAACTATTGTTCCTGGCGAAACAACGCAATACGTTAGGGAGACTAATTGGTATTATAATGAAACGGATTGTAGATATCATCACTACAAAAAACTGTATGCTTAATGCATTGTACCATCGGCCTTCAGGCTTCATCTTTATGAGGTATAGTGCGAAAAACAAGGTCCCACAATACAGAGCTGACCCCAAAACCTTTTGATGGAAATTTGTAGTGATGTAAATGATGGTTTCGCCAGAGCGCTTTTAAAAAGACGGGGGGTGTAAAAGCATGGATTGCAAAATGCATGGATCCGTAAATGAGGTAGCCAAAAACAAAACCGGGGAAAAATGCAAGTACGTTCCAGCCCATAGTGAAATACCAGAATGAAAAGAACGCAAATGCGATGATGATGCTTGGAACCGGAGGCATAAACAGGCGTTCTTTATCGCGGGGGAATTCGTGATGAACACCGTGTATGGCATATATTATTTTCTTTGCGCGGGTGCTTTCTACTACCATGTGAAAAATCCAGCGGTGCAATATATATTCAAATAATGTCCAGCAAAATACGCCTGTAATAAACAGGAATATTTCTTTTGAGTAAATGATGTTTTTGTAGGCGTGGGCGTAGTATAAGAGGAAAGCAATGATAGGAAAGTAAATGCTGTAAATCACTACCGGATGTGTCTTTGTCACCATTTCCAAATAGTCATTTTTAAAAAGCCTGGCCTGCCCTTTATTTTTTATTTTATTGAATTCCATGTGAAAATAGACTCAAAATAAATGCCAAAGTTAAAGGTTCTTCAGATTAATATCATCATTCTCAAGTTCATCAAGAAGCCAGTCGGATTCTGAACTCTTTTTAACTTTTACTTTATCCATCCACATCAACAGGGCGGGAAGTAGTGTAAGGTTGGTAAGCATAGACACAAAGAGTGTCATGGATGTGAGGTAGCCGAGGGATTTTGTACCATCGAACTGGGATAAAATAAAAACGCCAAAACCGGCTATCAAAATCAATGAGGTATATATGATGCTTAAGCCTGTGTCGTGAATGGTTCTGCGTACTGTTGCAGCAATGCTTTCGTCGTGCCGGGAAAGCTCTTGCTTGAAATTGACGAGAAACCTGATGGTGACGTCTACTGTAATACCAAGAGCAACGCTGAATACAAGTACTGTGGAAGGTTTAATGCGTATGCCCATCCAGCCCATGACGCCTGCTGTAATAAGCAGGGGTATGATATTGGTAACTATAGATATGAGGAGAATGCGCCATGAACGGAACAATAAGATCATGCAGGAGAATATCATGAGGAAGGCAAGGATAAGACTGTCCCTAAGGCTGTGGATGATGAACTTGCTGCCTTCAAGAAAAACAACGCTGGTGCCTGTGAATGTGATGGTGTACTTGCTGCTGTCAAACAGTTTGTATATCCGGGGGCGTATGCTATCGAGTAAAAGCGGTAATCGTTTTGAACCGATATCGGCCATGTTGACACTAATACGTGTTTTTTGTTTTGTACTGTCTACAAAGGAATTGATAAGTTTATTGAATAGACTGTTTTTGTCGGAGGATTTTTTAGAACTTAGATACGGAGTGATGAATGCAATATCAAAATTATTGGGCATTCCGTAGTTGCTGCTATCGCCGCCGTAATATGCCTGTCTTGCAAATTTGATGCCTTCGGTAATGGAGAGGGGATGTGCTATATCGGGGTATTGTTGTAAAATAGTGTTGAACTTGTCCATTCTTTCCAATACGGATAAGGACATGACCCCGTTTTTCCTTTTGGTATCAATAACGATTTCAAGGGGCATTACACCTTTGAAATTTCGCTCAAAAAATTTAAGATCAAGATATACTTTGTCTGATTTGGGGAGATCATCCACAATATGGGCGTCTGTACGGAGGCGTAATACCCCCCATAGAGAAAATGAACAGACTATAATGGTAAGTATGTAAATCCAGGAACGATGGCTGAAGACCCAGGTGGTGAGTGTGGACAGGAGTTTGTTTATCCAATTGCTTTCGAGGTAGCTGATATGCCGCACTTTGGGTGCAGGCAGGAAACTGAAGATGGCCGGAATGAATACTAATGAGATAAAGAAGAGGGCAATGATATTGATACCTGCTACGAGGCCGAATTCTTTTAGTATGGTGCTCTTGGTGAAATAAAATACACCGAAGCCTATGGCTGCAGTGAGGTTGGTGAAGAGGGTAACGATGCCCATACTGTCTACCATGCGCAGGAGGGACTTGGTTTTGTTGGGGTTTTTATAGTATTCTGCATGATATTTATTAAGAAAATAGACGCAGTTGGGTATGCCTATTACTACTATTAAGGGGGGTATCAAGGCGGTAAGTAGTGTGATCTTATACCCAAGCAATACTATGGTACCTACTGACCAGATAACGCCTATGCCTACTACTACCATAGACGCAACTACTGCTGTGATGGAGCGGAAGAAGAGCACAAGGATAATGGCTGTGAGTAAAAATGAAAGGATGAGGAAGAGTTTCATTTCATGCTGGACACGGCTTGCCATTTCTGTGCGTATGAGTGGCAGGCCAGAGTAATGCATGACGATATTATGTTTGAGGCCGAATGCGTCGCCGGCAGCGGTGATGCTGTCTACTACGTCTTTTCGGTCTTTGGAATTGAGTACCTGCTTATTGATGCGTATGAGCATCATATAGGTATTTGTAGAAGGATTGTATAAGAGTCCTTTATAAAAGGGCAATGAAAGGAAGACGTTTTTGGCGCTGTCTGTGCCGGAGAATACAGAATCGGGGAAAACGCGTATGACTTTTAATTTTTCTGTAAGTGTATCTTTTACAAGTGTTATTGCAGCGGGTACACTCAATACGTTTTCTACTGCATGTACCTTTTCTATTTCATGGCCAAGTGCGGTATAGTCGTTAAAAAAGGCGGGGGAAAAGAAATTGCTGGTTTGCACACCGAGCATCATGAGATTGCCGTCGTCGCCAAATTGTTTGCGAAAATTCTGGTATTCAATGTATTTAGGGTTATCGGTGGGGATGGCGTTTGTGAACTCATAACTCAGCTCTACCTTGGATGCGAAGTAACCCATGATGGCTGTGAGGGCCAACAGGATTACCAGCAGCAGTAGGCGCGTTTTAATAATAAAGGCAGCTGTGCGATGCCACATCGTATAATAAGATATAATTAATTGTGGGGTGCAAATGTACTAAATTATGGACAGTTTAGGTCTTAATAGCCTGCACAAAGTTGATTCTGTTTATTATGGGGGTGTTATGGTTTAAAATTGCATAAATATGAAATGTGATGAAATTGGACTGTGGGGGTAATGGAATTTATCAATGTCATTAGTTGCTCATAATGAACCACCATCATTAATGCGAAAAGACATCCAGATCGG
>CAIYVS010000772.1 GCA_903929655.1 uncultured Bacteroidota bacterium
CGGGACTAGGTCCTAATTACTACAATTTTACGTGGATGGCATTTTTCAAATCATTCTCAAACAATTCCGAATTATATTCAATAAGGGTTGAAAAAGAACATTCTGATTTAGGACAAGATACATCAGACAATTCACCATTATTACCAATAAAATATTTACTTCCATGAATAGCTTTCAAAACAGGAGCTGAAGTAACAATTGATACAGTATGTCCAACCTCTGTTAATTTGCGTACAACCTTACGAGCATTCTTTGCACCTGTCCCAATTATCAATACATGAAAAAAACGATCCGTTTTTCCAAGTAAAGATATTAGTTCAGAAATTTTAAATTCTATAGTATTCCAATCACGAGTTGAAGTGAGGTCTTTTGATACTAAATGTATTTGTGCATTATTGTTCAACCAATTGGCCCATCGCTTTATTTCTTTATTATCTCCATCAAGCCAATACAAATTGGGTATCCCGCAAAGTCCAACAGAAGAAATTTCTGATAATACACGATGATGACGCATAAGCATAGCTGTATGGTGAGAGTAAGGTACTGGTGTTCCCATTGTTGTTAATGCAGTAACAGAAAAGGTTGGAGCTGTACAAATTGTAAAACCTATAGAGACTAATTTCTCTAATATCGCTTTACGAGATGCAGCCCAAAAACTTTCAAGCTTCCAATCCTGGCCATTCAAAATAACTATTAATAAACATTCAGGTGTAACATTGAAATGTCGTCTCACATCAGTTTCAGTTTTGAAAATAGGCTTAAGTGTTGCGCCTTTTCCTTTGCGACAATTAAATAATTTTTGTATGTCAACTGCAACAAAATCCGAAAAAGCTTTCTTGCAACGATATTTGTTTGTATATGTGGGGATATAAATTGGAAGATTGTATTGTTCTTGATTTAATTGCACTTGTTCAAGCATATATCCACTTTCAATCTCAGTTGCAAAATCCTTAGATAGTAATTGTGGGTTCGGATTAAAAACACCCCTCTCACGGCATATTATATAACATTTGTGGCATTGTTGGTATTTTTCATGACCATACGGCCAAGCACAACCGCAGGGAGCAGTAGAACGACATCCTCCACAGGAAGCATATGCTTCACATTTTGATGCACAATCGTCAAAAAGAGAATTTTGATAAACCTCGATCTTTTCCATTCTATAGATCAACTTCTATAACAACCAAAGGCTGTGTCTTATTAAGTTTCACGATATTACCATCATGAATATTTGGCGGAATTAATTGGTTATTATAGTTATTAGGTACTTTACCCAGAACCTCTTTATTTAATAAACAATAAAAACTGCCGTCTTTCCATACAAGAGTTATTGGGTCTAATAATGAAGTTTGAGAAAGGACTGATAGATTAAGATATGCTAATTTAATTTTAATTGAAGATGGCTTATTCTGCCAACCCGCTCCAATACTTCCCATTTCGCCACTTGGGAGTACTTGTTTAGCTTGAGCTTTTTTTTGCGCATTTGACGTATTGCTTTTGTTACCCATGTTTTAAAATATTTAGATTGATAAAAAAAATTAAATTTGTCGAGAAATTAATAATTTAAAAGCCAGGGCTACCAATTATAAACCACCGATTCTTACTTTTGCAAATTTCGGACAAATATTAATACTTGAGATTATTTTTATCCACAGGTTGTGGAAAAGCTAATTTTTGGTATAATTTCGACACCTGAAATAATTTCATGCTAATTAATTTTTCTGTTGGGAACTACTTATCCTTTAAAGACGTAGTCACGCTTGATATGTCTGCGGAAGCACTTAAGGAGAAAAAAGGTCATATTCATATACCATATTTATACAATTCTAAAATAACTTTATTAAAATCAGCCGCTATATATGGATATAATGCCTTTGGAAAATCAAATCTTCTAAAAGCTTATGCTACTTATAGACGTTTCATATTGAATTCATTTGCGTTAGGAACTAGTAATAATGAAGTGGAAGTTGAGGCATTTCGCCTTAATACATCAATGACAGTAAAACCTTCTTTTTTCGAAGCGATTTTCATTATACGACATACTAAATACAGATACGGATTTGAAATTCTCGACAAAAAAGTTGTGGGTGAATGGCTATATTATGCAGATGGTCCTATAAGAGAAAATGTTCTTTTTATTAGACATGGTCAAGATTTTATAGAGATAAGTAAACTATGGAATAAAAATTCTCAAAACAAGGTTGAGCAAACTAAAATTTTTACGAAACCCAACAATCTTTTTCTTTCTGTGATGTTATCGCAGGAAGGTATACCCCGCATTGAAGAAATAGATTTTTGGATTAGAGGGAACTTAATACTAAATGCAGATTATAGTTCATCAATTAACTCCGGGGCAGCACAGATATATGCGGACATTGAGTATCGCAGTACTATTCTAAAATTTCTTGACAATGCAGACCTAGGTTTTACAAATATTTTTGAGAAAATTTCAAATGTCATTACAAGTAAAGGAATACATGCGGATATAGTTAACTTTCTATACGATATTGAAAAGACAAATTTTGATCTATATACTCATCATAAAGTATTTGATGAAAAATATTCATTTCAAAAAATGATTGAGTTTCATTTACAAAAAAGTGAATCAACAGGCTCTATAAAATATTTTATAATATCATGCTTCCTATCTTATGCACTAAAAAAAGGTCAACTTATATGGATTGATGAACTGGATGCAAGCCTACATCCGCAATTGTTAGTTTTTCTAATGGATATTTTTAATGGTGAGAAGAATAATGTAAATGGAGCTCAATTAATATTCACTACTCACAATACAATAATGTTAGATAATAATTTGAGGCGCGATCAAATATGGTTTGTTGACAAGAATGAGTATGGCGAGTCATCATTACATAAAGGGCATTCGGCTGAAACACCGATAAGAATTAATAAATCAATTGAACAAGATTATCGGGCAGGTAAAATAAAAAAAGGCATATCAAAAAAAGCAATCAAAAATAATCTCCCATCATTATTCGATGATTTTTCAAAGGAACCAGGTAAGCCATAATTTTAGATGAATATTTTCAAATGCATAGAAAAGTTGTATTGCCCAGTGAAGGTGGGTTATTAATTTGACATCTTGCAAGTGCTCGGGAGATATCTCAAGTCGTTCGATACGAGGCCTTGATTTAAATTATTCTATTGCACAATAATACTTTTAAAACTGGATGTATGCGCACTGAAATATCCTAATGCCCCACCCGTCAGGTTGGTAAGAGGGTTGGTGGGGGTTGCGGAGTTTTGGTTTTCTGTAAGGCGAAGTGTAGAAAAATAGGTATAAACTGCAGAATCTATACATTCCATATAAAGTGTCACAAAATCGCCGGGATTCAACTGGTCGCCACCTATCGTTTGTCTTACAACCTGGCCATTTATAAGTGCATCATTACGCGCAATGATGCTGGTAGATGCTGTGTCATTTTTGTATTCTACAAAATGATAATAGTGATAGTTAAGGCCTACCAGCGCAGGATCGGTATATACAGGCACAAGCTGAGGGTGCTTGCCTCCGAATGGGGAAGGCTGTGTGTAAAGGCTGTCTAAGGTTACCAGGGCCGGCATAGTGGAGGATGCTGTAAAAATATTGCCAGCAGCATTTACATATAGGTGGTAAGTATGGCCGGGCGTCCCGCTTATAATGTGCGTATTGTAATTGCCGGGGCTAGTTTCGGTAAGTGTATCCATCTGGTTCGCTGTAATATCTGTTATCACTACCACAGCTCCACTTACTGTCGGGAATACATTATCCTGGTCGAAATTGATACTTTTAGTAATGTTTACTGAATACGGGCCGGCTTGGTTTACAATATTTCCCATCACTACAAACTGAGGTGTGGTGGACTTGAGATTTACATTTATAACCTTTTTGCAAGCACCAAATGTGGCCAGTATTAATACCAAATAAGCAAGATTTAATTTTTTATATGTCCGCATGTTGCTTAGAATTTAAAATTATAGGATATAGATGGTACAAAACGAAACAAAGAATACTGCACAGCCTGAGTTTTATTGGCATCGTTGGGGTCGTTCTGGAATATTATTACGTATGGGTTCTGCCTTCCTAAAGCATTATATAGGCTATATACAATTTCCGATGTGTAGTGTTTGTGTTGTTTCAGTGTTTTGGTAAAGCTTATATCCAGGCGGCTGTAATCGGGCATACGGTAGCCATCCCTGCCTGTATATAAAAACACAGGGTAACCATTAGGCCCCAGGTATTTGCCTGTTGGGAATGTAACTGCTGCACCGGTATAGAAAACAAAATCGGAAGAAAATGCCCATTTTTTACTGATCTGGTACATGCCTACCAGCGAGAGGTCGTGCGTGTGATCTTGCCTTGATGCGTACCAGCTATCGTTATTAATGCCTTGTATCTGTATTTCAGAGCGCGAAAGTGTATAAGATATCCAGCCGGTGAACCTTCCTTCTTTTTTCTTGAAGAAAAGCTCCATGCCGTAGGAACGGCCCTGGCCAAATAAAAGTTTGGGGTCGAGAGGTGTGTTGTCCAACACATTGGCCCCATCCCTATAGTCTATCTGGTTTTGCATGTACTTAAAATAAGTTTCTGCGCTGAATTCGTAGCGGTCGTCTTTAAAACTTCTGAAATAGCCGAATGTACCCTGGTCGGCTATCTCGGGTTTAATATTATTATCACTGCCCACCCATTTATCAGTAGGGTTGGTTGTGGTAGAATTGGAGATGAGGTGCATATACTGCGAATTGCGCGTATAGGCCATTTTCAGGGACGATACCCCATTTAATATGTAACTAGCCGATATGCGGGGCTCAGGGATTACATAAGTTTGTACAACTTGTCCTGAGCCATTGTGCAGGGTATCTTTTATAGTGCCATCGGGATTAAGGTCGAATAAATTAGCACCTCCCATTACGGAGAAGGCGCTCAGGCGTATGCCGTAATCAATATTCAAGCGTGGTGATGCC
Source organism: uncultured Bacteroidota bacterium (assembly GCA_903929655.1). Lineage (GTDB taxonomy): Bacteria > Bacteroidota > Bacteroidia > Chitinophagales > Chitinophagaceae > JABDGU01. The sequence goes on from CAIYVS010000772.1 coordinate 4,966, forward strand.
TTCCAGCTATCAGATATATAGATCGCGTTTTCAAGGCTATGATTATCCGGTTGTGTAGAATTGGTAATGCCTGAGCCGGTAATATTGCCTGGCTGTATGGTATGATAAATGGCACTAAACCCGAAACGTATTTCGTTCTCCGGGTTGGCATAATATTCGAATTCCTGTTTCAGGGTCGATTTCGGAGATGACGGAGAGGCCGCCGCCGAGACTGATGCCGGTGATGTAGATCTTGCGGAGGCCGGACTGCTGGCGGATGGTCTTGAGGTCGTTGATGACGTCCGTGGCGATGGTGTCCCACATCTTTTTGTAGGCCTTCTGCACCTTGCAGTTGTCGCAGACGTTGCTGTCGACGACCTGGTTGGCATAGAGGATGTCCTGCCAGACGTTGAGGAGGGTGTTGGTGTAGCGGAAGGCGAGGACGGCGAAAGTGGGGTAGGTGCTCAGGATGCACTTGATGTCCTTCTCCTTCTCCTCGATGAAGTGGGCGTGAAGGGGCCTGTTCTCCGGCCCGCACACGTTGCATTCCCAGTTCACCAGGTCCAGGTCGCGGCCCACGACCATCGAGTTCGCGAGCAGCATCTGCTCTACGTACGGTAGCGA
>CAIYVS010000773.1 GCA_903929655.1 uncultured Bacteroidota bacterium
GGAACTATTCTCTTGGGCACCTTTGAAAAATAAACATGACGCGAATAAAAATATCCCTATTGAAAATCTGACCTTGAGAATTTGCAAAGGCACCTTTTGGAGTTTATCCCGCTCTTCATGCGGGGCGCCCTCCATGAGCAGTCCGCTAAATCAAGGAACCAAACCTAGCCAATTGATAGAGCTTCATCTCTTGACAAGCGGAAAGCCAGTGCCCCAAAATCGAGCGACTTGCAAAACACGCAGCAGAGCTAACCCTTTGGCACGCGGAGCGATTTGCCAAAGGGCCTGCATTGCGAGGTACGAAGCAACCTGTCCTTTTTAAAATTCAGGCAAAAAGAAAGTAAGTATCGCGCAGGATGTCCGCACCAGTACAAAACCGGACATTTTGGTACATTCCATGCCCGGTGTTTTTATTGAAAATCAATCATTTAATTTCAAAATGTCCGACTTTTAAAAAAAACACCATACATCGGGCATAAAACAAATCAAAATGCTTAAAATAGTCAAAATGACTATAAGCCAATTTTACTACTTTTACCAATATTAACTGCAAACTGGAAATTGCAAACTGAATTTATTATTTATGTCCAATCAACTGCTAAAAGGTAAGAAAGGGATCATTTTCGGGGCGCTGGATGAGCGCTCTATCGCATGGAAAACTGCACAGGTGGCTGTAAGAGAAGGCGCGCAAATTGTATTGAGCAACGCCCCCATAGCCCTGCGCATGGGTAAGATAAACGAACTGGCCAAAGAATGTAATGCACAGGTAATAGCTGCCGATGCTACCAGCATACCCGACCTGGAGAACCTTTTTAGCAAAAGTATGGAGGTGCTTGGCGGCAAACTGGATTTTGTGCTGCATAGTATAGGCATGTCGCCCAATGTGAGGAAGAGCATTCCCTATACAGATACGAACTACGATAATTTCCTGAAGACACTGGATATATCTGCGTTGAGCCTGCATAAGGTATTGCAAACGGCCATGAAGCTGGATGCCATAAACGAATGGGGCAGCGTGGTGGCGCTGAGCTATATTGCTGCGCAAAAAGTTTTCCCAGGGTATAATGATATGGCCGAGGCCAAAGCCATACTGGAAAGCATAGCACGTAGTTTTGGCTACCGCTATGGTTTTGCAAAGAAGGTAAGGGTGAATACGATATCTCAATCGCCTACCGCTACTACTGCGGGCAGCGGGGTATCGGGCTTCGATGCCTTCTATCATTATGCAGACAAGATGTCTCCACTGGGCAATGCGCCTGCCGAGGACTGCGCTAATTACTGTGTCACTTTGTTCAGCGATTTTACACGTTATGTTACGATGCAAAACCTGTTTCACGACGGGGGCTTTAGCAGCACGGGCGTGAGCGAGATGATAGTGGAAGATATGTTGAAGGCACAGGAGATGATAGCTAAGTCGAATGTTTGATACCCTCGTGGCTCCCTGAAGGGGGAATTGTAATGATGTGAATAATTGACAAAAAATAATGTAAACTGCAAACTAAGAAAGCAAATTGGAATCTGGTCTTTTCGATTTGGAATTTAATAGCTGCAATAATTTTATAAGTGGGACGTTTTAAGGGTATGCGATTGACAAAATGGACAGGTATCTTGCTGCTGGCAATATGTGGCTATGCAGCTGATGCACAGGTGGTTGGCGGACAGTCTGCCTTTCAGTTCCTGGCTATGCCCAATGCCCCGCATATTTCTGCACTGGGCGGCGAATGTGTAGCCAGTACAGACGAGGATATAGCATTTGCGCTGCAAAACCCCGCACTGATGCGCCCAGCCCTGCATAACGAACTGGAGCTGAACTACAATATTTATTATGCCGACATCAAGGCCATGAACCTGCAATATGGTTATCATGTGCCGGAACTGAACACCTCTTTTTTCCTGGGCGTGCAGTACCTTAATTACGGCTCTTTTACCAATACAGATGCTGCGGGCAATGTGCTGGGCACCTTCCAGGGAAGGGATTTTGCTGTTACAGCGGGTGCATCGCGCAGCTACCTGGAGCACTGGCGTTATGGCGCTGATATAAAAATGGCCTACTCTACCCTATACACGGCCATTGCATCGGGTGTGATGATGGACGTGGGTGTAAATTATTTCGACTCCAGCCTCTTTGACAAGCTGGGCCTCTGGGATTTCGGGGTGACCGCAAAGAATATGGGCTTTATGACCAGCCGCTATTCACAAACAGTGCCAAGAGAACCAGTTCCTTTTGACCTGCAGATGAGCGCTGTGAAACAGTTTGAACATATACCCCTGCGCCTGATTGCTACCATTCATAATTTTTACGAGTGGAATGTTGCCTATAATAATCCTGCCGATGTGGTAAGCAGTGCCCTGAGCAATACGCCTGTTGATACTACCATACACAGCGCCAGCTTTGGCGAGAACCTGTTTCGCCATTTTATTTTTGCAGCCGAGCTGACGCTTGCCAAAAAGCTTACACTCACGGCATCATACAATTACGAGCGCAGGCAGGAAATGAAACTGGCAGAAATGCCCGGATCTACGGGTTTTGCATTTGGACTGGGCCTGGAGCTTAATAAATTCCAGGTGCATTATGCACGCTCTTATTACAGCATTGCAGGTGCCTATAACGAGCTGAGCATTACCATGAAGCTGAACAAGCTGATGCACGCAGGCGACTGGGCAGACAAGTATCATTTCAACAGCGTGTACCCCGATTGGACGAATTAATTTGAAAATTTGAAAATGCACTTATAAATTAGTCTTCCTGGTTCCTTACTGTTATATGTTTCTTCGGGTAATTGAATAAGACTGAGGAGATAAGGGGAAGGAAGAAAATAAGTATGGTTACTACAGAGGTGCCCATGTCTGCTTTCTCGCTCGACAAAAATTCGTTGAAAGCATTGCCGGGATAAAAATGACCCAGTACGGACAAGGTGAGTTTTAAGCCCAGCACACCCAGCACTGCAAATGCAGCCACCTCAAGAAAAGGGAAGCGGTCCATTAATGTAACAAAGCCCCTGGCAACAATGCGCATAGCCAGTATGCCTATAAAAACGCCCGTCCAGATAAGGATGATATTATCTGTAAAGGCCACTGCTGCAAACACATTGTCAATAGAAAAAACCATGTCCATGATCTCTACCAGCAGCACGGTTGCCCAGAATTTGCCCAGGCGGTCTACTATGAGTTGGTATATGCGGTTGTTCTTTTTTTCGATAGGGGCTTTTTTGTTTTTATGCTTTGCCCGCTTAATAAAATATTTTATGAAGAGATAAAAAAGGTAAATGCCGCCCAGTGGTTTGAGCCACCATATCTTGATAAGGTAAACCGCAAAAAACAAACAGATGCCCCTGAAGAGATAAGCACCGATGATGCCGTAACTCAAAGCTTTTTTGCGGTCTTTGCGGGACAGGTCCAGCACCATGGTTGCTACCACGGCAGCATTATCAACAGAGAGCAAACTTTCTATAAGGATAAGATTACAAATAACTGCGAACGAGTTAAGCGGTTTGTCGGCGATCTGGCTAAAAAGCGAGTGTATATCCATTCAAGTCAAAAATAAAATCCGATGTTCCAAAATACAAATTCCATATTCCAGAGCTTACCAGTGAATTAGTTTGATCGTTGAGATATCATTGCCATACATTTCCAGTTTCAGCAAATAGTTGCCGGGGGGCAGGCCTTTACCGGGTATATTAAGCGTATCTGCGCCACTGATACCGTTCCACAAAGTATGGCCGTTCATGTCCAGGAGTGTTACTATAGTGCCTGGCTGTAATTGGTCCAGCTGCCATGAATTTTTTGACGGGTTGGGGTATACTCTTACATTGCGAATATCCGGGCTGCTGATACCAACTGTAGTATCATACTTAATGGTGCCTGTTTTGTGTATGATCCAGTTATTGGGATCAATAAACACGCTATCAATAGTACCGGCTATGTTGAAACTGTATAATTGGGAAGCCTGGTTGTTAAATACTTTTACTGTAGTGTCAATAGTTGTTCCCTTCAGTCTCAGTTCTACAGGCATAAAAAACACCGGAACTGATGAAGGCATGGAGGTGGTTTGATTGAGCTGTACATTAACAGTGTTGCCCACCTGGTCCCATTTGGCAGAATAAGTTGGGTATCCCTGCTCAAATATCCATTGGTTGAAAAAGGTATCGAGGTTCTGGCCATATACAGATACTGCAATTGCTTTCAGGTCATCGGTGGTAGCATTGCCAAAGGCAAATTGCTGCTGGTAGGTTTTACATATGGTAAAGAACAAGCTGTCTTGCGGAGCCAGGAAACGCAGCATATGCAATACTCCGGCCGCTTTATAATATACCAGGCGCTGGCTGAATATGGTATTGGGAGATGTGGTATCATCCACATATACCCTGCCAAAAGGAAGGCTCATTACATTGTTATACTGGATTTTCCGGTAATTAAATGCCGCCCGGGCGCCCCAGAATTTTGATACAAATAGCTGCTCGGTATAAGTTGCAAAACCTTCGCTTAGCCAAACGTGCGGCCATGTTTTGTAAGTAACACAGTCGCCAAACCACTGATGAGCTAACTCATGTGCAATGAGGGGTGTATTAGTAACACCTATGGTGGTCATGGTTTGGTGTTCCATGCCTCCGGGTAATGTGGTATAGCAAACCCCGTATTTTTCTTTATAAAAAGGATAGCGGCCATAAAGCGTGGACAGGTAATCTATCATATAGCTCAGGCTATCAAAATTGGGTTTGTACTGCGGCACAAAGGTAGCTGTATCATAAAAGAAGTTCTGAATCAACATAGAGTCTGTACTGCCCGTAAAATGCATGTAGGAGGAGTAAGCAGTATAGGGCGCTATGGCTACTGAAATAAGGTAATAATCAATGAGATAATGTGTTGCCCAATGATACTGAAGCATGCCGGGGGATGGTGTGGTAACAGATTGTAACAAGCCATTGCTGCCCGGCATTTGCCCACTTGGCACAGTAAGCCACATATCTACAGAGTCTATCTTATCCTGTATGTCTTGTTTGCAGGGCCACCAGTCTTTTGCCACGTAGGGGTCGCTTACTGTGTAAAACATTTTTACACCGCTTACAGCGGTTGCCACTGTAACACCGTTAAAAAAGCCTGCACCTATAGGTGGGTTGCCATGATAAAATACCTGTGCAGTAAAAACATCATTCTGGTTAAGGGCTGTGGGCAGGTTCACTTTCCTTACAGTGCCCCCGCTGGTTTGCACGGCCAGTGAGGTCCCGTTTATAAGAACGCTGTCAATGGTATAAGTGGTATCCAGTTCGAAGGTATAGGTAGGCATGGTGGTGGATGTAACACGGGCTGTAGTGCTGACATCCCCCTGCACGTGAAGGATGGAATCATTTATAAAAAGATTGAATTTCAAATACCGGACATCATAATTATTTTCGGTAGAATCTGCAATTGTTGTCTTGGCTGCATGGCGGTTTTTTTTTCTTGCATTTGCACAATACTCCGCAGGATTATATCCGCCGAAAGACTGAGCAATAAAACAAAAAAAGATACAGAAAGAAAAAATACTTTTCAAATTCATATGTATGTAGTACTATAAAGCTAAGGATAATTTCAATGCGTATATCATTTTAGTTGCCCTCAGGTATTTCGATCTGTATGTTTTTAAAGGGATAATTGCTGATTTTAGCAAAATGTTTAGACTCTGTAAATTTTTTCAGTGTCTCCGCATGGCGGATATTGTGCATATCGGTGCCGCAATAATCGTAGAGGCCTTTTTCAATTAGCTTTTCTGCGGTATGTTTTACCTGGGGGCCGTAATAACCTGTTACAGAAAGTGCATTCATCTGCAGGAGGCAGCCCCTATCTTTTAGTTCCTCGTACACATCAGGTTTATCCATAAAGAACAGGTAACGTTCCGGATGTGCGATAATAGGCTGATATTTCAGGGTTTGCATCTTGAACAGTATTTCAAAAAGCTGCACGGGCTGAAAAGCAAATGAGAACTCTACAAGCACCTGGTTCTTTGTAATGGTAAGCAGGGGCTCACGCTCCAGTATCTGCAGGAAATAATCATCAATAAAATATTCTGCAGCAGCCCTTACCGGAATATGGATGCCTTTTTCTTTAAGCGCAATATGAAGTTCTTTAAGGCCATTCAGTATCCTGTCTGAGGTGTTGGGATAATGGTCGTAATTGATATGAGGTGTGGTGACAATACTTTTAAAGCCAAGAGATTGCATGGCCCTGACCAGCTCAATGCTATCTTCCATTGTCTGCGCACCGTCATCTATGCCGGGTATAAAATGAGAGTGAATATCAGTTCCAACCCAAGACCAATCATGAGCAGGCGGCTCTGCATTTTCCTTGCTTTCATCAGACTTTTTTGAACCAAATAACCTTGAAAACATCTATCAAAGGTACATTAAATGCAGAAAGAGAGAAATGACTTAATTATGTTCTTTGTCCATTTAGCTGGCCGCCTGTTTTCTAAAAATTGTTGGCTAAAAAAAAGGGCCTCATTGCTGAGGCCCATATAATCTTTATCTATTATTTTTTAATAACCATTCTTAACAAGCCTGTCAATCTTCAGCAGTGCACCTTCTTTGCTGTAAACTTTAATCATGTACACTCCGTTGGCAAGCGCATTAATATCCATAATAGAAGCATCTACCTGGTGTATCACAACCTTACCTTCCAAGCTGCTGATATCTACATTCACCTTTACCTGGGCATCTATATGTATCACTGATGAGGCCGGATTAGGATAGATACGTATATCTCCGCTGCTATTTACGTTCTTAACACCTGTACCGGTTTCGTAATTGTAAAGCGGTGAGAAATTACTACAGCCTTTGGCATTGGTTGCCTGAACTTTATACTCACCGGGGAATAAAGGCGCCCAATAATAATTGGTAGCACCGGGTATTGGTGTTCCGTTCACAAACCACTGGTAAGATGTGTAAGTAGTGGTACTTGCGGTGAGCACGGTGCCACTTGTAGTATTTGCCCAGATGGTAACATAAGGTAAGGTATCAATTACCACGGTTACCGTATCTGTAGTATCCGAACATGAACCGAGTACAGAAACAACACAATAGAACTGACCAGGGCCATACGTATTATAGAAAGTATCAGTAGCAATCACAGGGTTTGGAACCTGGTTTGTAATCTTGTACCATTGATAAAGAAGATTAGTACTGCTACCGTATCCACCTTCCAGAGCATAGAGCGTGATATTGCTACCCATACAGAACTCAGTAGGACCTGAAGTATGTGTAGTAGGAGCCGGGTAAACAAATATGGAAGAAGGAATAGATGTAGCATCACAACCCGCCGCATTGTTTACAATAACCTCATAATTACCTGCCGTATTGCTGCTATAAGTACTGCCGGTAGCGCCATTTATAGGCTGATAGCCGGAACCACCGTCAAATTCCCACTGGTAGGTATAAACAGGACCCGCAGGAGCCACGTTTGCAGTAAGTATAACAGGAGCACTGTTCGCACAAAGATTCAGAGGGCCACTGGCTGCAACACTTATAGTAGGATAAGCCAGGGATGTAACAGTGATGATATTGGACTGTGGACTGGTACAACCACCCGCATTCGTTATGATAGCAGAGTAGTTTCCGGAAGTGGTGACAGTGATCGTATCTGTCACACTACCTTGATTCCAAGCATAGTTATCTGAAGAAGAATATGGAGATACATATAACTGCACACTACCGCCTGCGCAGAATGTTGTAGGACCTAAAGCGGTAACAATAGCCACCGGCAATGGAAGTACAGAAACAGTTACTGAACCGGAAGTAGCAGTACAACCTGTACCATTAGTACCCACCGCATTGTAAGTACCTGCAACAGTCGCGTTAATTGGATTAGTAGTAAGAGCACTCTGTGCAGTACCATTAAGATACCACTGGAAGGTACAACCGACACAACCGCCTGCATTAATGGAAACTGAGCTACCTGAGCAAACTATACCGGAAGCAGGGTTCATTGTAATACCGGTAATAGTAGCAGGATTAATCGTAACTGCTATACCTGGTGCAGACATTACTGAACAACCTGTCGTGCTGTTTGTAACCTTAACTGTATATGTGCCTGCAGTAGTAGCAGTATAAGATGCATTGGTCGCACCACCGATAGGACCACCATTATACCATTGGTAAGTTAAGCCAATACCCGTATTAGCTTCTATTATCACGGAGCCTCCGGGACATATGGAAGTAGAACTAAGTGCAGTAGCAGTAGCAGTAGGTAATGGATTAACGGTCACTACTATAGCATTTGTAGTTGTACTGCAACCTGTGGTGTTATCTGTAACGGTAACGGTATAAGAGCCTGATGCATTGGCTGAATAGGTTGTAAAAGTTTGGCCGACAATAGGAGTTCCGCCGTTGTTCCATTGGTAACCATAGCTAACACCAGCTGGTGCAGCCAGCAACGCAACAGCGCTGCCCTGGCAGAAAGTAGTTGGGCCACCAGCAGATGCTGTGGCAGCAGGCGGGTTGTGAACCGTAACTGCAATAATATTGGAAGTTGCACTGCAACCACCTGCATTAGTAATAACAACTTTATAATTGCCTGTCTGGCTCGCAACAAAAGAAGAAGCTACAGCGCCTGTTACATTATAGTAGCCGGTACCTGTATCCGCCATCCATTGATAAGATAAACCAAGACCTGTATTAGCCGTAATGGTAACATTACCGCCTACGCAGAAACTGACAGCGCCGGTTGCAGTGGCGGTTGCTGTAGGTATTGGCAAGAGTGTAACAGAATCGGCAGTGGAAGTTGCTGAACAACCTGCAATGTTAGTGATCGTAACTGAGTAACCACCAGCTGCAGTGGCAGTGATCTGTGGACCGGTAGCGCCGGCAACCGTACCGCCATTGAAATACCATTGGTAAGTATAGCCGCTTGCCGTATCTGCAAGGAATATCACGCTGTCACCTGTACAGAAAGTAGAAGGACCTTGCGGCGTAATATATGCCGGAGGAAGCGAAGTCACATTCAGTGAATCACCAACAAGCATAGAGTCTGTGCGGCAACTGTTGGTTACAGTAGCCACATATACACCGCTGGCCAGCACACTGGCATTGGTTATATTAATAGTAGTCTGGTTATTCCACTGCGGTTGCAGCACAGAATTTTTATACCATGCATAAGTAAGCGGGGCCGCACCTATAGCTGTAACACTGAAAGTAGCATTACCACCTACGCAGATATTCTGAGTAGATTGGGTAGCAGAAAGCACTGCTGCCTGCGTGATACTAAGGTGTGCCGTACCGGAAGTAAGCGGAGGGTAGCATATACTGCTTATGGTTACATAATAGTTACCTGTATCAGTAATAGTTCCGCTGGCAAGGCTTAAGCTGCTGGTAGCTGAACCGGAAATATTACCACCATCAGATAAAGCAACACCGGCTTTGTACCATTGGTAAGTAAGGCCTAAGCCATCTGCAGATACTGAGAAATTAACCGGTATATTAGAACAGATAGATTGTGTAAGAGGTTGTGAAGAAAGCGTTGTAGCGCGGCAAGGCTCACCGAACACATAATCACCCGTGAGGTTACCGAGGCCGCTTACTGTAATAATATTATTAACCAGGTTGATACCCCCTACAATTGCATTCCAGTTGTAAGATTTAGGAAACCAATGTGGTGTAGCAGGGCTGGCGCTGAACACACCTGATGAATCGCGCGCCACACTAAACCTTGCAGGCAAAGCTCCTGTAGGTATATCACCCGCTGTATAGGTAAATGAAGCAAACATGGAATTAGGTGCAAAGGCTATACCTTCTTCTGGTAATATGGAATAATAACGGTTCATAACCTTGGTAGGGTTAAGACCGGATATGGGTGTTGCGAGCGCAAGATGTGGTTGCTGACCGTGGGTTGATTTAACTGCAATCGCTCCGCTGGTAGTAATAGCACTGCTGACACCGCTCAAATTAGCCACCTGAACCGGGGTATACCATGCAGAGTCACCAACATAATATGTATGATTTAATCCACCTGCATTAGCATGCTTCTGGTGGAAACCATTCACCCACCCTTGCGTCTGGCTAGGTGCATAGGTGCTGCTATAAGTAGCCAGCCCTGCGCCTGCCGGTTCTATAAAGGCATTAAAATTACCATTGAAGCTAGGGGGCACATTTACAATAACAGGTGCATTACGGTAATTGGAATTACCACCCCAAACAGAGGTAGGACATAATACAGTATAATATCCCATATTAATATTACCAAGCATCGTAGGTTGTGCACCAATCATATACCAGTAATAACCACCTACATTCTCATAAGCATTCAGGGCATAATTAGGCCAGTAAGCACTGGCAGAAGGACTGTAAGTGGAATAAATACCGCCCACCAAAGGATTTGTATTATAATTGATAAGTGCACCTTTGAAATAATCGATATATAATGAGCTTGCTGTATAAGGATTAAAATAAGTGTACATCGGCATTACCATTTTACCCGTATTCTTTACTATAATACTATCACCCAGGTAGCCATAATAACAATATGGATAAATAGCAGTAGAACTATTATAATAACCACCCATTTTAGAATTAGGCATAACCGTGATACTACCCGCAGTAACCAGGTAATAACCCCATGAGAGGGACCTGTTGGCATAAGCAGTAGTGGCACTACCGCCCTGTGCAACTATCCTGCCCAGACGATTATAAACATAGGAATAGAAAGTAAAGCCTACCTCATTAGGCGCCTGGGTTGTTGAAACACCATCACCAAATATGAAAGTATGAGGAGGAAGAATATTATAGCTTACATAAGAAGTATTGGAGAAATACATAACATCCCACAAACCCGAACCTGAATTAGAACTGCTGGGGCATACTGTAGGAGATGGATCTACGAACATAATGCTACCTCCCACCAGGTGATAATTCAGGTTGGTACCGAAATACAACATGTAATCATCAGTTGTAGTACTAGGGTTGGTAGACATATTGGTAGAAGATATACTATTGGAAAGGTTATTATTAGCATTACCGTCTATAATGATCTGGCCACCTGTTTCAACAAAATAGTTGGTCGTTGTAATACCAAAATTCATATTACCATTCATATAGAACACGCCACCGCTCACATTTAAAGTACCCAAATTATGATAAGACACTCTGCCACCGCCCATAGGCCCAAAACGCAGTGCACCGCCTGATACATTGATCGTACCGTAATTCCATGAAGGAATGTTTAAACCAGGACTCACAGTATATGAACCATTCACTACAAGTGAGTCTGTGGTACCACCGCTTACATTAATAGTACCATTATTAATAAGGAAGCTATCTATTGTAAGCCTGGTATTGGATGTATTAACGGTAAGTGTACCATTATTAACAAGGTATTTGGCCACATCGCTGCCGCTGCCAACTGTTACGTTTACACCGGGATTAATATAACACCATGCATAGTTAGGTGGTACAGTACCTACATCCCATGTGCTGCTGTTATTCCATGCACCGGTATTGATAGCTGTCCAGATATTGCTTACACTGATGTCTGCATTTGCTGCACCAATATACCAGGATGCTGAGGTAAGTTGCGCCGTACTAAGCCCGCTACGCTGAGCATAGTAATAAGGCATATTAGTATTAGCAAGTGTAAGGCTACCGCCTGCCACATAAGTACCTGCTATACTATTTATATATAACAAACGAAGGTTAGCCGGTGTGGATGATGTAAAGAGATTGCCTGCATTGATCCTTAAATTATAAGTACCGCCATAACTAAATGTGCCGCTTGTACTAACGCTCCAATTGGCATTGGTACGCTGCTGTATGGTATAAGCACCATCTGCAACCGATACCCCTGTAAGCAATGTTAAAGGAGTATGGGTAACACTCATCTTGCCGCCTGTTAAGGTAGAAGTACTACCAAAAACCTGTACAAAGCGCGGAGCTCCGCCAGCACCCAGTGGGAAATAACCAATCGCGTTTGCAGTAGCAGACGCCGATGCAAAGGATGTAGGCATACTATTATTAGCAAACCAACGGGTAAGTGTACCACCTGTAGTTGTCATGATCATACTGGTGGGAGAGCAGAACAAATAGCCGATCATGGTGGTATTATTACCAATGGTCAGTGTATTGGAACCAATATCCAGGTTACCCAATGTAAGCCTCACAATACCAACACCGGAGGTACTCATGGCAAGGGATGTATTTCCTATCTGCCTGCTGAAAGGTAATATGATAGAAGAACTCTGGCCTAAATTGATCGTCAGGTTCTGCGGGCTGTTGCTGACTGTAGAAGGCCATACAACTGCAGAAATAGTAGAACCTGCAGAAATAGAATCGTAAGTAAGTGTAGTTATCTGGCTATTAGCAGTCGGTACCAGCCATGTAATCGGTGTGGAGGCTGTAGAAGTAACAGGTGTATTCACCACATTAGATACACGGATACCACCACCTGCATTAATGTTCAGGGTGCTGAGTGGTGATGTAAAGTTCAGGTTAATACCGTTGGGATTAATGAAACGGTAAGTAATAGGTCCGGTAGGATTGCTGCTGAAGTTTACATTCTGCGTACCGGTACCATTAAATGTAAGGCACTGGTCTATAGAATTAAGAACTGTGCATGAAGACCTGAAGATACCTCCTGTCTGGTTAAAATTACCTGCTACCTGGAAATGGTAGACAGCCGAAGCTGTAGAATTGTCCAGGTCAAGAATACCGCCGGTTTGTGCGTAGTTGTTCACCTGCATACGATAAGTATAGCTGGTGGTACCTAACAATAAAGAACCGGAACCTGTAGATACCATAGTAAAAGTACCCAGTACATTGAAACCCGGTATACCAGTTGCGCCGCTCCATTGCATAGCACTGGTTTGGCCGGGACAGTTATATGTAAAATTGTAAAACTGCTGGTTAAAATTGCCTGTATAGGATGAGTAAGTAGCTCCACCGGGTGCAGTACTTGCTGTAGTATATCCGGATATGAGCATAGTGGAACCCGTATTCCAGGTAGCTATTGGTAAAGCAGGCCCGTTAACACTGGTAAATTTAAAATTCACAGTACCATTTGCAAAAAGATTATAATTCTGGGAGATGATACCTACAGTGCCGGAACTACCACCTTCATTTATCGACCCGAGAGCGCCAATGGTTGTTGTACCACCGGTACAGTTGAAGAGGTTCTGAATACCGTTTTCAACCATTTCAAAAACGCCGTTAATAAGGCCGGTAGCCCCTGTACCTGAATAAGCGAGCGTGAAAGTATTGGTAGTACCGTCCAGGTATAGCGTTGAACCCGTATTGATATTCAGTTCATTTGTGGTAGAATCGCCGTCAGAAGCTAAAGTAAGCGTAGAACCGCCTGTGGCAGCCCATAATCTTACCGTACTGTTATTAATAATACTCAGGCGTCCTATTACCTGGTTGGGCACATTATATGCTGTATCATAAATACTGTTATTAAATAAGAGGATATCAGAAGGATCGGTAAGAAAACGGCTTGGTGTCCAGTTAGACGCTGTATTCCAGTCCCCGCTTACTGATTGATTCCATACATATATTCTTGGCCCTGTAGTACTGAAGGAGCCGGCCAGGGGATTGCTGACATCAATATTCGGGCCTCCATAACAGTTAGGGCCTGTGCAAAGATCGTTCATAGCAAATATAGTATAGGTATACTCTGTATTGGCTGTGAGTCCCAAATCTGTAAATGAAGTATCATGACTGGCGGCAACAATAACACCATTACCATAGGTCTGGCCTATATAAGGTGGTGCAATAGTAGAACTACCAGAGAAAGGAGTGGTACCATTTGTACGCACTACCAAGTATTTGTCCGGGTGGCTGGCCGCTGTGTTGTAACTTCCGGATATGGAATTAACACTGGATGAAAATACAAGCGATGTAGGCTGAGAAGCAGGTGTGGTACAAGTGCCTGGCATATATACATTCACGTTTGATATACCTAGGGCTGTACCATAATTGATATTCAGCGCTTCGGTAGTGTTGGTATAAAATGATATATAGTATATACCGCTGGAGCTTGGTTGAAATGTAGCACATACGTGTCTTACATCATTGAAGCCAACTATTGAATCCAGGAGCAGCGTACCACCGGTAACATTGGCTGAGCCGGGATAATAGGTAGTTCCGGGATCCGTAGCATTGGCCCATACCTGCAAATGAGGCTGGAAGGCAGTATTGCTCCTGCTATAGTCAAATGAAACAGTATAAGCATTAGTAGATAACAAATTAAGACCTGGTAAAGTAAAATAAGAGCTGAGCGTTGCAGGGCTTACAGAACTGTTATTGAATGTGCACACATTGGCAATAATACTTGTACCATTGGCAGACTGGTAGCCATGCTGCACTGAGAAAGAACCGTGATTATTGGGATCGATGTCTCTTTTATAACAGTTAGGTTCTGCACCATTAGGCGTTGTATAAAAATCTTCACTGTAAGGAACCGAATAGGATAGTACAGATACATGATATACGCTGCTGGCTGAGCTGGCATAAGTAGGGCAGGTGGCCAGCAAACGCATATATATATTATTATTCAGTGGCAATGACAGAATCGTATTACTTAAAGTATTGTAGCCTGCGTCACCACTAAAAGAGGTGGCAGTAACATTAGCAAAAGGACCAGAAGCAGAAGAAGTTGAATATTGCCACTGGAAGGTGACTCCTGATACTGTTGTATTTGGATTGGAGGCATTTAAAGTAAATGGTGCACCAAGACACACAGGCGCGGAAAGCGCAGAGTTAAGAATAGATGGAGCAATCGGTATACTGCTGCAAGCCGGAGATAAAGTAGTGAAACATACAGATGGGGTCCAGATACTGGTATCTGTAGGGCCACCAGGAGTACAAATAGTTCTTACATATACGCAATAAGTAGTACTTGCTACAAGGCCCGAACCCGAACCGGAGTCGGTGACACTGGTAGCAAAGGGGCCGACAAAACCAGTGGCCACCGGCGTAGTAGAACCAATGGTGCCGCCATTAGGTAATATAGCCCATTGAAATTCCATAGGGCTGGCAGCAGGCGAATAGGTAAATGTAACGCCGTTACCTGTTACATTCGTAACAGCAAGATTGGTAGGAGGATAGCATGAATAATTATTAGTAACCTCAAGAGTAACATCTACTGAATTACCATAGTAAGGGTAACAACCATTATTAGTTGTATTCCAGGGAGATCCTGTATAATTGCCGCAGGAATTCCTGGCACTATATCCATTGGTTATAGATCCGGGAACAAAACCATAGTAGGCATAATTACTAATAAAACGCATTTTATAATCACCCGAGGTAATATTACCCGGAACAAAGAAACTGAAAGAACCAGTGCCCACGTAGTTGGTACCTGAGGAATAATTCCCAATAAATTCTGTTACGCTATCAAAATAGCCATCTTTATTCCAATCCACCCATGCGCCTGTAGCAAAATAATATGAGCCGTTGAGGGCTAATGATGCAACATAGGTGCTTCCTGCATTTACAAAAAAAGCATAATTGCAAGAGGAGTCGATAGCCAAACCTCCGCCCACAGTTGATGAGTTAATATTGTTCAACCAGGTATTCATGTACAATGTAGTACCATTAATGGTAACATTGGGATGCACATAATAATACCCATACTGAAATGAAGGATAACAGGATGACGCAGGTGTTGAATACGTACACTGTGCCGATGCCCTGGTGCCTGCAAACAGATAGAGCCCCACAAGGATGATTGCTTTGAGAGAGCCTGCAAGAGTAGATGTTCTTTTCATAATAAAATTCATTTCCTCATTAAAAAATTTATAAAGCACAAA
Organism: uncultured Bacteroidota bacterium; assembly: GCA_903929655.1. Classification (GTDB taxonomy): domain Bacteria; phylum Bacteroidota; class Bacteroidia; order Chitinophagales; family Chitinophagaceae; genus JABDGU01. The sequence goes on from CAIYVS010000773.1 coordinate 15,767, forward strand.
ATATAATTGTGCTGATAACAAGGACAAATGCAAAACTTAAATTGCAATTGTACCCGGATTGTTAATGTTGTAATCGCCTGTTTTAGCTTTCCAAATTAATAAATTATTCTAAATCATTTTAAAAAATCTTTTTAGAAAATTTCTAATCAGATATTAAAGTACCGAAATGCCGGAAAATATAAAAAATAAGTTTTCATAATTTTATTTATATTATTCCCCATAAACAGTTGTTGTGATTTTTCTAAAGAAAATAAAAACATTTTTTTCTTGAACA
>CAIYVS010000774.1 GCA_903929655.1 uncultured Bacteroidota bacterium
CATCATCCTGGGTAAAGCCACGTACGCGGGTCAAGCCATGCAGCTCGCCCGATTGCTCATAACGGTAAACGGTTCCAAACTCTGCAAGGCGCAGAGGAAGGTCCTTATAAGAGCGTGGAGAAGACTTATATATTTCGCAATGGTGCGGGCAATTCATGGGTTTTAACATGAATTCCTCACCTTCCTGCGGTGTAGTAATAGGGCGGAAACTATCCTTACCATATTTTTCCCAATGCCCCGATGTTACATACAATTGCTTGCTGCCTATATGCGGCGTAATAACAGGCAGATAGCCGCTTTCTATCTGTGCTTTTTGCAAAAACTGCTGCAGGCGCTCGCGCAGCATAGCGCCTTTGGGCAACCACAAAGGGAGACCGCTCCCTACTTTTTCTGAGAAAGTAAAAAGCTCCAGTTCCTTGCCAAGTTTTCTATGGTCGCGTTTTTTTGCTTCTTCCAGCAAGGCCAGGTATTCATCCAGTTCTTTTTGCACAGGGAATGTAATACCATAAATGCGCGTCAGCATTTTATTTTTTTCATTACCTCTCCAGTAGGCGCCTGCAATATTGGTAAGCTTTACGGCTTTAATAAAACCTGTGCTGGGTATATGCGGGCCCTTACAAAGATCCGTAAAATTGCCTTGTGTATAAAATGTAATAGAGCCATCATGCAGGCTTTGCAGCAATTCTATTTTATACTGGTCGTCTTTTGCGGTAAAATAATGGATGGCATCGTCTTTACCCACTTCCTTGCGCACATAGGCATTGTTTTGCTTTGCCAGTTCCTTCATTTTGTCTTCCAGCTTCTTCAGGTCTTCTTCATTTATGGTGCGGTCGCCCAGGTCTATATCATAATAAAAACCATTTTCAATAGCAGGACCAATACCGAATTTCGTGCCGGGAAAAATATTTTCCAGCGCCTCAGCCATCAGGTGTGCAGATGAATGCCAGAAGGTTGATTTTGCACCTTTATCATCCCATGTCAGCAAACGCAATTGTACATCATGATGAATAGGCCTTGTTGCATCCCACACTTCACCATTCACTTCTGCAGCCAGCACTTTTCGTGCCAGGCCTTCACTTATCGATTTCGCGATATCAAGGGATGTAATCCCTTCCTGGTATTCGCGCACTGCCCCGTCCGGTAAGGTAATATGAATCATATATTTATAAAAAATCTAAAAAATAAACTGCAATTTACAAAGGAAACACTTCAAAAACTATAATAAAAAAACCACCGGTTTCATACCAGTGGTTAGATGTATTTACTTAAAAACATTAAAAAGTATTGTAAGTAACTTTATACAGCACCGTATCGTAGGTCCATGTGGTATCATGAAACATAGGCTGTGCATTTACAGAATAAGGTGTATCTATATACTTATATATCTGTGTGTATTTCATACTCAAAGCGCTCGAGCTAAGACTTGTAATCGTGGCAGTAACATTGTTATCCGCAAATGCGTTATTGGCATTTATAAAAGTAATGCTGTTACCATTATTGCCAATACTCCATGAAAACAGGATAGAATCAGGATCTGAAGCTGAGCATAACCTGCTGCCCAAAAAGTTGGTACCTACATTATTCTGGCCAAATACCAGGTAATCATCCATACGGCAACTGTCCAGCGTCCTTAACACATTTACAAATGTATCAGGATGCTGCCCGTCTATATGCGTAAACAACTTGGTAATGCCGAACATAACCGAGTCTGTACTCCAGTAGTGGTTATAAGGAGCTTTAAACTCCACAGTCCCGCTGCTTAGCTTCCACCTGTTACCGGCCCTCAGCATATCTGCTGAGCTTTGGGTAGATGTAGGCGTCTTTGTGCAGGAAGCCAAAACAATTATTGACGTAAAAACAAATAGTAAATACTTCATACTTTATCTAAAATAATCCTAAAACTAATCAATATCCTGAAGTTGCCAAAGGATTGACTGTTGATTTTTTATAAATGCCCCTTTATTTTCATTAAAGCGTAGCCTATCTTATATTAAAATAAATAATCAATACCTGTTTAGGGGCATATTTCTATGCCCGGCAAACAAATTAGGTGCCTGTCGAACCTTTTCACATCTTTAACTTTTTAAGCCTTTGCTCCCTTTAGCTTTTAACATTCAGACGTGTATCTTTGCTTTGCATGAAGAAAGTGTTTCCTCTTATTGTAGTATTAATAAGCCTTTCTGTATTAGGTATTATGTTCATTCAAATGTCTTGGATACGTAATGCCATCTTCATGAAACGCGAGCAATTCGAAAAAGAAATTAGCAGTACCCTATTACAAACCCGCGACCTCCTTCATGACAGATTTCTTGTAAAACAAGGTATCCAGTTCCTCCGCGACCAGGCCACAAAAGAATTTGACCTAAGGGATTTCACTACTCAGGTATTCTCAGACTCTGAGATACATGCAGCTATAGAAAAATCCCTAAATAAAAACAACATACACCAGCATTTCGAATACTCGATCATTAATATTTTCAAGAATCCTGTGGCCAAATCAGACGGTTTCCAGATGCAGGATATGGCGAATGCTTACAATATTACGCTTACGCCCGATAACTCTTCGCAGCAGGAAACGCTTTATCTCCTGGTAAAAGAAGACAAAAGCTATATCATCAAGCAGATGGGGCCAATGATCCTTGCATCCATCATCTTCACCACCATTATCATACTTGCCTTTGCCTTGACGGTGCGCACTATTTTTAACCAAAAGAAAATATCAGAGATCAAATCGGACTTTATCAACAATATGACCCATGAGCTTAAAACCCCCCTTGCAACCATATCCTTAGCCATTGATGCCCTTACCAACAGTAAAGTGATAGGCGACCAGGACAAAATACGCTATTACAGCGCAATGATAAAGGAAGAGAACAAGCGCATGAACAAGCAGGTAGAGAAAATTCTGCAGGCAGCCCGTCTTGAAAAACAGGATATCAAACTCACCCTGCAGAAACTGGATGCCCACGAGATAATACGCAAAGTAACCGACAATCTTATACTACAGGTACAGGAAAAACGTGGTACTATAGAGCTAAAACTCTATGCCCCAATGCATGAAATAGAAGCCGATGATGTGCATTTCTCCAACATCATTTTCAACCTGCTGGATAATGCAATCAAATACGCAAAAGACGATGGCCCCCGGATCATAGTAGAAACAGAAGCCACCAACAACAATATGCTTGCCATTAATATAAGCGATAATGGCATTGGGATGAGTAAAGAAACCCAGGCACGCATTTTCGAGAAATTCTACCGCGCACATACCGGCAATATCCACAATGTAAAAGGCTTTGGCCTGGGCCTTACCTATGTTAAAGCCCTGGTGGAAGCACATGGTGGCAAAGTAAAGGTTGATAGCTTTCCCGGCAAGGGCAGCACTTTTACTATAACAATGCCCTTGGCGTAGAACACATTGGTAGTCTTAGTTTTTTACATCTTTTCCTTGCAAAGAGAATTCCCATTTTTTTATGATACCTGATATTTGAAGCAATAATGGGCTATTACGCATATACAGCAATATTAAAGGTAGTAGTTTAAATAATCCTCTTTTTGTTGTGTTGGTAAGATCTACCCAAGGCAAAAGGTAACCCAGGAGGGGCAGGCCCAGGTATATTACAGCAATACCATATAGCATTATCTTCATTTCTATATTGAAACGATAAAAGAAAATAATATCAACAAACAAAACAAAACAAAATACCAGTATATAATAACCCCAAAGCAAAATGCCTGCTTTCCCAAATAATAAAACAGAATTCATATCTGCAAAACGTCTGAAAAGGATATTTAATTCTGATAAATTGTTACCAATATGCTCAACGACATCAAAATGAACCTGCATATAGTATTTCACAAAAATGTCTATCCATAAAAAATAAAAAAAAGCAGGTAGCAGAAGGAAAAAAAGGCTACGAAAAACTATTTTTTTCAATGACAGTTTTTCAAGGTAAAAAATGTAAAAAAGTAAAGGAAATA
>CAIYVS010000775.1 GCA_903929655.1 uncultured Bacteroidota bacterium
CAACGTTTCTCGTCTCGTTGCAGGGTCTTGCCTGTGGATAATGATAATTACGAGGAAAAGAGAAAATTGCCAGAAAAGGCCGTAACAGGCGCGTCAATAGCCGAGGCAAAATGCAAGGGCGCAGAATCATTTGTATAATTCATAGCCGCATCCTGTATCATAGCTACAGATTGCATGTAACTCAATTGCCCGCAAAGATCACTCAGCCCGGCGTGCGAAGATTTATTTTTTATTTCACGGGCTAATTCAGAATCAGAAGGTCCGCCTAATAGATAGATATTGTATGCTGCAGGTATCATATCTATCAGGCTAACCCATTTTTCCATCGGGAATTGTTTGGTAAACCAGACAGAAGCAGGAGATATACATACATAAAGCTTGTTCTTCAAATGCTTTACTTTCTCATAATCCTTTGCCTGCGGATACAGTTTTGGAAAAGCAGCCTCTTTCGTCGTGATATCTGCTATCAGCATCTGGTTACGTTCAGTTTCATGCACAAAATTTGCAGAATAAGGCTCTGATATAATATGTCTGACCTTTTTGGTATAACAAAAAGAAAAAGGATTTTTATCAAAGCCTGCTTTACTTTTTGCTCCCGATAAAAAGGTAATCAGCCCAGAAGTAGCAAAACGGTGAACATTGATAACATGCGTATAATGCGCTTTCCTTATCTCAAATGCTAACTTCAGCAGGTTTTGCGTTTTGTTTTTTTGTTTGTCCCAAACCCAAAGTTTCTTAATAAAAGGATGGCCTTCCAGCAAACCCTCATTACCCTTACGTAATAAAAAATCTATATCAGACTGTGGATGAAATTGTTGCAATTGCTCTATCAGGGCTGTAGCAAGCACTACATCCCCCGTAAAAGCAGTCTGTATTACCAGGAACTTGGGCATAAAACACCAAACCTACATGAAAAAGCCATACGCTCAAAAAAACACGCCTTTGAATATTTTATTCTGTTATAAATGGGGGGCTTTCTCTTTTCAGTTGTCATTTTAAAGGATTACAATATTGTACTGTTTTTAAGACCTTTAACAATATTTAAATTCTTATTTTTCAATTTTAGGCATTAAATTTGTTTTTAGTCATCTTTTATAGTTTTAAAGTTTAAATAGATATGAAAAGAATATTCCTTTCCTTAGCCATTGTTTTATTGTCTGGAGCTACCATGTTCGCCCAGTCTAAGAAAAAAGGGTCTAATGTTGAAAAAGTAACAACTGCCGCAACTGCTACACCGGCTGCTTCTTCAGAGACCAAATCTACGCTCACAGTGGCAGATATGTCTTTCAAGGTAGAAAGCCATGATTTCGGGTCTGTACCCGAAGGTCCCGCTGCAGAGTTTGAGTTTCAGTTTGTCAATAATGGTAAAGAACCTATTGTCATACAAAAGGCTCAGGCATCTTGTGGTTGCACAACCCCGCACTATTCAAAAGATCCCGTACTCCCCGGTAAAGATGGCGTAGTAATGGCTTCTTACAATACTAACGGACGTCCCGGCCCTTTTACAAAAACGATAACAATAGTTTCCAATGCCGGCACCAAAGTTGTTACCATAAAAGGTACAGTTGAAAAAGCACCA
>CAIYVS010000776.1 GCA_903929655.1 uncultured Bacteroidota bacterium
ACAAGTATCTTGCCATCATTTATCCAGATTCCATATACTCGTATATTAAAACGTTTTTTCATTTAGTATTATTTAAGTATACTTTGCAAGTCCACAATAAAAGTTTGTCCCTTTAGGAACTTAATATTGGTAGAAAAAAGTAAGATAAAAATAAAATCCCTTCCGCATGAGACGGTATATTTTACGAGACATTTTATTTTGTCATACTCATTTAGTTAAGACTGATTCCTAAAGTAAATCCGATAAACGGTTTTCCTTGGTAGATCCAGTATTCACCATATTTATCTAAAAGATCACTCCAGCCTAATGCAAGGCCAAAATTAATATTCTCTATAGCCATGTTTATTCCTAAACCATAAATAAGTGTTACCCCCTCGTAGTCTCTGTCTATATAAATATTACGGATTGAATTGTTGTCGATAAAGGTACTGCTGGCACCCAGGAACAAGCCGCTGCTGACGCCATAATGTTTTATATTCTGCTTATAACTATTAAAAGGTGTTCTGGCATAATCCAGGATATAAGCATCAGTTCTGTAACCTAAATACAAGGCTCCGTTGAAATTGGTTACTAATTGATTAGGTATGCCATCTCTTGCAGGCCTGAATAATAATGGAAGCGTTATAGCGTCTATATCAAAAGCATTTTTATAAAAGATATGCCTGGCATAACCATCTTTTATTTTTTTTTGCAAGCCTGTGTAAATTGTTTTTTGCTTTACTAAAACAGCTGTAGAGTCAGGGTATTCTATAACAGGGCATACTATTATACTATCATCGTCTATTTTAAAGACATATACCTCGTGCTTGGTTTTAGAGACAAGTTTCGTTTGGTAAATACCATCACGGAATTCATATTTTGAACTTTTGTGAAGAGTAGAACAGCTTGTTAAGAAAGATAAAATAAGAATAAAACAGGCAAATTTATACATACGCACCATATATAAATATACCCAATCCTGTCTCTTAAAACCATTTTCTTTTATAAAAATACATACTCGTCACTACAGAAATGATTACCGATAAGCCAATGGCAACATAAAAGCCCGTTACCGTATTTTCAGTGGGGAAACGTACATTCATGCCAAAAAAAGAAGTGACCAGTGCAGGCACAGATATAATAATAGTAATAGCAGTAAGCCGTTTTACCACAATATTCATATTGTTATTAATAATGCTGGCAAAAGCATCCATCGTGCTGCTCAGTATATTGGTATAATTATTGGCCATTTCAAGTGCTTGAGAAAACTCCACTATCAGGTCTTGTAAAAACTCCCTTTCTTCCTCATCACAATTCAGAAAATTGGTTCTCTCCATCTTCATCAAAAGCAATTCGTTGGAACGGAGCGCCGTTACAAAATATACCAGGCTTTTCTGCACGCGCATCAGGTACAGCAACTCCTCATTACGATTGGAATCATACAATTTCTGCTCCAATATGTTCCTTTTTTGGTTTATTTTTTTCAACACATCTATAAAATCCATAATTACCTTTTCGAAAATCTTCAGCACCATCATATTGGGTTGTTCAGGCCGCCTCTTCTGAAAGGTTAACAGAAAGCGGTGAATAGCGTCATTATCAAAAGAGTTTACAGTAACAATCTGTTTTTGTTCCGTAATAATGATGGATATAGGTATCGTAACATAATAAGCGTCACTCTCATTAAGCGATTCATTTTCCACCGGTGTCTTAATAACGATCAGCTTTACCTCATCTTCTTTCTCATATCGGGCACGCTCTTCTATATCAAGGGTATCCGTCAGGAAATCCCGGGGGATATTTAGAGTTTGTGAAAGATTAATGATCTCCCTGTCCTGGAAGGGTGGCGTTACATTTATCCAGTTTGCTCCATCCGGCTCCCGTATCTCTAATGTCTGGCGATTAATATTTTTATAATATTGTAACATGCGTCCGTAAAAGTATTTTTCATTTTTGAGAAAGCATAATATTTAATTTTATCTCTCCCGCCCTCATTTTCTGCATTATTCCCCTAATATGGCCAATTTAACACAGCAAATCCCACGCTTCTTTATTACTTTTGTATTAATTTTTAATAACAGAAAAACTTAATGGAACATCAACGTAAATTGATAACAATGGATGAGTTTACCATCCAGGAAACAAGAAAATTTCCGCAGGCTACAGGTGAACTTTCGGGTTTGCTGCGCGACATAGGGCTTGCCTGTAAAATAATCAACAAACAAGTTCGTAAAGCAGGCCTTGTTGACATTCTCGGCAAGCACGGTGCAACCAATGTGCAGGGCGAGGAACAAATGAAACTGGATGTATATGCCAATGAAACACTCATTAGCGTTTTAAAGAACAGCACCGATTGCGCAGGTATAGCATCCGAAGAAAATGATAACCACATATGTTATAGCGATACCTACTCGCTCAATTCAAAATATGTAGTATTGTTCGATCCCCTCGATGGTTCTTCCAATATTGATGTAAATGCATCTATCGGCACCATATTTGCCATTTACCGCCGTGTAAGCGAAATAGGTCAGCCTGTAACGAGAGAAGATTTTCTGCAACCCGGTAACCGCCTAATGGCAGCAGGTTATGTAATATATGGTTCCAGCACCATGATGGTATACGCCACAAGATTAAGCGTGAACGGCTTTACATTAGAACCTTCTATTGGCGAATTCTGTCTTTCTCACCCCAATATCAAATGCCCCGACAAAGGGAAAATATATTCTATTAACCAGGGCAATACAAGCAAGTATGATGATAGCCTGCGTGCATACCTCAATTACTGCATGGAGATCAATAAAGAAGAAGGACGTCCATACACGCATCGCTACATAGGCTCTATGGTAGCAGATATGCATCGTACACTTGTCAAAGGCGGCATATTCATGTATCCTGCTGACAGCAGCTCTCTCAAAGGCAAGCTTCGCTTGCAGTATGAGTGCAACCCAATGGCTTTCCTCATGGAAGCTGCAGGAGGAAAAGCAAGCTATGGTGCAGGCGATATTCTGAATATAGTCCCCACCGAATTGCACCAGCGCACACCTATCTTCATAGGTTCTAAAAGCATGGTTAATAAAGTATTGGAGTTCATAAACGAAGACGCAATGATTGGTAAATAAACAGGCAATTTATTTTTTTAAAGCCGTCCTCCATTTCAGGGACGGCTTTTTTATTGCAGTCTGTCATAATGGCTTGTTAACCAAATACAAAGGCCTTGTTAAACCATTTAGAAAGTTTCAATGGGCGTAGTCTAATGGCAATCTTTGTGTCAACAAAACAAAAACAACAGACTCCAATTACACTCCCCATAATAATTCTCCAGAAAAAGATCACAAAAATGCAAGTCCTCCCGCTTTCGGAAGGACTTTCTTCTTTTTATCTGTTTATTAATTCGGGGACATTGTTAAGCCTCAGTTTCGCCAGGTAAATGATCACTCCCAATGCAAGCAAAAAATGATGTCATGGATAAAATTTTGATTCCTTTACTTTTATGCTTTTTGCCCATTCGGTTATAATAAGTACGTAATGCAAAAAATATTTAAATATCTTGTGCAATAGCCTTAATAAAATGTTGATTTTATACCCATATCGCATCTTTTTGTTAATTTTGTTTAGTTTTTATTTAATTTTATTAATAATTCTATTATTTTTGTTTTAAATTATTAAACATGAAAAATCACTTAC
>CAIYVS010000777.1 GCA_903929655.1 uncultured Bacteroidota bacterium
AAACTGATTTAGTATTGTATTTTTGAAAGTTTCCATGTGAAAATTAATTCAATTGTTAGATAGGCAAAATAAACAAAAATTATGATTTTGAATTGAAAAATATATCCTTTTGCTGAGGTTTGCTCGCTAGTCCCACTGGCCCTCAAATGTTTCGAGGATTCCGCCGTTATAGGTATTTAGAGCTGCTGTGTGCATGAGCAATATCGACAACTGTAGTATAGCCTCCAGCTTGCCTTCCAGCTCATTAACAACTTCCTTCCCGCTCCCACAGCCATTTTCAAAAAAATATTTGGATTCGCCCATCTTACGATAGTATCTTTGAGATGAATTTGGATAAATATGAAATTTAAATTCATAAGTTCTTTAGCATATAACTTGTCCCGTCAAAAGGCATGAGGCTCTATTGTCAAAACTTCCCTAAGAATTGGAACAAAAAATGCCTGCCCGACCGATAGGCTTGGTCTGCAGAGGCATTGCATCAGGCATAAAATGCCCGATACAATGCCCGACGTTTTTATTGGAAATCAGCACTTTACGTCTAAAATGCCCGACATTTCAAAAAACAACAAGACATCGGGCATTTATAATTCTTTGCGCCTTAGCGTCTTTGCGGTTAAACCCTAAACACCCAGGCAAAAAGAGGAAACGAAACAACCCAAAAAGATACCCCAATAGCCCAAAAAGGAAGCCAAATGTCCCTGGCAGGAAGAAAAGCGGAAAAAATATTTTAGCAGAGGAAGTAGCTTCAACTAATTGATAACCAATAAAATAAACAAGATCAAGCCAATGAAAACAACAAAAAAGCGGAAAAAAATCCAAAAAACGGAACTCTCTCATGAACACCTTTAAAAATTTAAGATGTTGTGAATAAAAAGGAACTTTTCTCACGCCTGCCCCGTCCGAAGGCGGGGAACACATTTGAAAAGTATCTGGACTTTAACTCTTAATTCATCTCCGCAATGATCCCCGTCAAAATATCGAAAGTAAGGGGTTTGCTGATAAAGCGTTTTACCGAGGAAGATTTGGCAGAACGGGCTTTGTCTTTTTTATCGGTTGAGGAGGTAAGGATATAAATGGTGTAATGATTGCGGAGCTCTGCGGGCAGTTTATCAAATTCCTCCAGGAATTCAAAACCGTCCATAAGAGGCATATGAATATCTAATAAAATGACTGTTTGGGAATCAGTTGCTGTGGGTGCTGAGTTTTTGATTGCCTCATAAGCTTCGTGAGCATGCACAAATGTTTTTAAAGGAAGGCTTTTGTCTATATTATGAAGCATTCTTTCAATGATAAAACAATTCAACTGGTTATTATCAATCATTATAAAATCTAAGCTCATTGTCTGTTTATTTTTTGCCGGGTATGATAACTTTAAAGGTGCTGCCAACATTGAGTTCGGAATCCACATATACCTCGCCACCCAGTTTTGTCAAAGCGTCCTGTACATTGTATAAGCCAAGCCCGGAGCCATATTCATAGGAAGTAGCCCTGTAAAGCGGGGCGAAAATGTTTTTGATATAATTTGGAGAGATGCCGATACCATTATCCTTAACCGTGATGCTGGCGGTATCATCTTCCACGCTGATATCAATGTTTACAAATTTATCATTAGCATTCCGCTTCTGGTATTTAAAAGCATTGGAAAGCAGATTGCTGATGATGATGCGTAGCAGCGTTTCGTTCGATTTATAGGCTTCTTCCTGGCGGATGTTGATAGTAAACTTAATGTTCTTTTTTTCACTTTCAGACCTGTAGAGGTCCTCTATATTACTCATGATGTCTTTAAACCAAACATTGCCTATTTGCAGGGAGCCGTTTTTCAACTGGTGGTAATCGCGGGTGTTCTCTATGTAATTATCCAGTTGTATCATAGCGTGCCCCACCATGTCCAGTATTTCCTTTACGTCATCATTCACGTCATTCATATGCTGGGCAATCTCCACCATGCTGAGGACACTGAGTATGGGATCGCGCAGGCCGTGAGTAACGTTAAAAGCAAATTCATCCAAAAGAGAATAAGCTTCCTGCAGTTCTTCATTTTTCTTGCTTAAAAGGGTATTGGTCTGGTAAAACTTGTGGCCCTCTTCGATGGCTGATTTTATTTCAAGATCTGTCCAGGGTTTTTTGATATACCTGAAAACATGCCCGCGGTTTACGGCATCAATTAGTGGCGCAAGATCATTTAAGGGAGTCATCAGCATCCTTACGGGCCTGGGGAAACGGTAGCGTACATCTTCCAGGAAATCAACCCCCTTTTGGTCGGGCATATCCTGGTTGCATATGATAATATTGATATCAGGGTGCTGGATCAATTGATCAATAGCTTCTGAGGTGGAATTAGCGACAAGTATCTTGTAGTCGAACCGGAACGCAGCTTTAAAGCCGCTGAGATTGTTAATCTCGTCATCTACAAAAAGCAGTTTAATTTCTTCCATGAAATAATCCTTTACAAGACTTTAATCGTTAAGCTGTGCTGATTTAAACAGCTGCGTAAACATACAAATTATTTCTTTTTGTTGTGTTCCAATAGTGAAAAATAATATCCTGACATGTCTGATACCAATCGCTGGTAAGAAAAATTATTATGTGCAAACTCCATCCCTTTTATTCCAAACTCTTTTCTAAGATCAATGTCTTCTATCAGTTTCAGCAGGCTATCAGCAAAGTCTGTGGCATTGCCGGCTTCCACTACATAGCCGCTTTTGTTTTGCAATACAACATCTGTAACTCCTCCCACATTGGTTGATACCAGGGCGCGGCCCGCAGCCTGTGCTTCGATCAGAGATAAAGGAGTTCCTTCATTATGGGAGGTGAGGGCAACAATGTCGAGAGCAGAAAACACCTCATCCATATTCATTTGCCAGGAGAGGCAGGTGGCTGTGGCAAGACGCTGTTCGTATGGGAAATAAGCGTAGTCCATATTAGCTTTTCTGAATTCATTTTCCATTTGCTGGCGCATGTCCCCGTCTCCTATTATAATGAACTTTACCTTTTTGTTGGTTTGTGTCATTACCCTTGCAGCTGCCTCGACAAATAAAGTGTGATTTTTTACAGGTACAATCCGGCCAACAATGCCCACTAGTATATCGTCGTCCTGTACTTTATATTTATTACGGAATTCGATTCTTTTTTGTTCGGGATGAACTTTAAATTTATCCAGGTCAAGACCCAGGGGTATGATGTTCATCTTCTCTTCTTCACATATTTTATAAGTATTGACGAGTTCAGCTTTTTGGGTTTTGCTTATGGCCACAATACCTGTAGATCTCCTGGCCAGGTATCGTTCCATCATAATAAAGCTTTCTGTTTGCCATTTGCTGAAGTAGCTGTGAAATACGTGCCCGTGAAAAGTATGGACTATGACAGGCACTTTGCAGGCTTCGGCAGCCATTCTGCCTATAATGCCTGCCTTGGCAGCATGTGTATGTACAATATCGGGTTTGTATTTCTCTATAAAGGCTTTTATTTCAAGGTAGGCTTTGCCATCATTTACAGGATTGATGCTGCGCTTCATAGTTGAGACAACTAATGGCCTGATGCCAAGATTATCGGTTAAGTAGGTAGCATCTTGTTCATGGTCATCTTTTTCCCCGATTACCAGTTGGGTATCAAATTCGGGTTCCATGTATTTCGTCAATAGCGTAGCATTGGTGGCAGGACCACCAATTATCAAACGGTTTAGTATGCGTAATACACGGGGCATTTATGCTATGTCTGCCATTTTACATCTCTCCATAAAACAGCGCAAAATATAATAATAGGTCATTATGTTGAAAAAATCTAAACAGGCTAACATAATGATAACAAAACAATGAATGATAAGCAATAAAAAATAATTTAAATATAAATACTATTAATGCTTATAGGTTGGCTGCCTTATGGAAGCGGAGGAATTTTGAAATGGTTCGCTCCTTCTATCATAATTGTCTTTACTGTATTCATTTAAGGCAAATTATGAAGTATAGTACTTTTTCCACCAATATTGAAAAACGATCAGGGCCCATATAGTGGCATGACTGTCTTCGGGGCTATTGCTATGTAATTTATTTTTTAAGCGTTCAACCTCGTTTACATCAAAAATGCCTTGCTCTTCTACAAACGATTTTTTCAAGAGGTCATCATTTATAAGTCCCCAAAGTTCTTTTCTAAACCAGTCTAAAAGGGGTATTTCAAATCCATGTTTAGGCCGGTTATAAATTTCGGGAGGCAACAAGGGGCGAAAGGCATCCTGCAGCACTTTCTTTTTTAGACTACTGTCAATTTTGTAAGCAGCAGGTAAGGAAAAAGCAAAGTCGACCACTTTATAATCAAGAAAGGGGCTGCGTATTTCAAGGCTGTTAGCCATGCTCATCATATCTACCTTGACGAGCATGTCGCTCAATAAAACGAGGTTCATGTCTGTAAGCAGCACTTCATTAAAATCATCGCTTTTGAAATTGGATAGCAAGGATTCTTTCTCGTTTTGCAACAATGGTATATCAACTTGTTGCAGAGCAGCAGGGCTTAAAAGCTTGTTAACCTGCTGAGCGGTATTGAATGAGGCCCAGCGCCAGTAGCGGTCTTTAGCCGACAGCTTGGCACCTTCTGCAAAGCGGTGCAGTTGCCTGAACAGGTTTGTAAACTTGTTGTTCCTGCTTCTCGGCAGCGCTTTCCACAGAGGCAGGGCAGCCTTTACCAGTGTATTTACAAATGATTTTTGCCGTATTTTTAGTTCTGCTGCATGTTTGTTATAGCCTGAAAAAACTTCGTCACCCCCGTCACCGCTTAAAGCTACTGTTACGTGTTTGCGGGTATAATAGCTGAGGATATATTCCGGGATAGCCGATGAATCTGCAAATGGTTCGTCGAGATAATCAAGAACATGGTATACATGTTCGAGAAAATCATTGTTGGAGAGGGCAAAGACTGTGTGGTTAGTATTATATTGTTTAGCGACCAGGCGGGCATATTGGGTCTCATCAAAAAAGGCATTGTCTTTATAGCCTACAGAATAAGTATTGAGCTTGCTGGTATGCCTGCTTGCCAGTGCAACGATAACCGATGAGTCAATGCCGCCGCTAAGGAAGGCTCCCAGCGGAACATCAGCGATCATACGCTCCTGTACGGAAGCATCCATGAGTTTTACCAATTCCTCTTTAGCACCCTCGTAAGTATAGTTTTGATAGGCGGCAGACTTGATCTCCAGCTTGTAATAAGCTTCATATTCTTTAAGTCCACCTGCATCAATCGTCATATAATGTGCGGGTTTTAACCTGGCCACCCCCTTTAGCATGCTTTGGGGCTGTGGAATATAGTTGAGTTGCAGGTATTGATGCAATACTGTGTAATCCAGTTTTTTGGGTATGCCCCATTCCAGCAGGGCCTTCATTTCTGATGCAAAAGCAAAATAATCATCACAGGAGTAGTACAACAGGGGCTTTTTACCGAATCGGTCTCTTGCCAGTAACAGGGTATCTTCTTTTATATCGTAGAGCGCAAAGGCGAAGAAGCCACTGAGCCAGGGCAGGCAGGCTGTTCCGTAGCGGATGAGTAAATACAATAAGACTTCTGTGTCTGAGCTGATATTGTTACGCCCTATGGATTGCCATGTGGCTTGTAAATATTGTTTGGATAGTTCTTTGAAATTAAATATCTCACCATTGAATACGATCACATACCTGCCAGTATGGTCATACATAGGTTGTGCAGCATGATCCGTAGTGTCGATGATGGATAAGCGGCGATGCCCCAGAGCTATTTTATTGGTTTTTGTTATCCTGCCGTTATCGGGACCGCGAAGTAATAGTTTATTGGTCGATTGTTCTATCTTTGTTAAGTTGGTAATTGCGTTTTCGCGTAAAGCGTAAAAACCTGTGATTCCGCACATACGGGAAACAATATTTGATTAATACAAAATTGTCGTCTAAAAGTAAGATAAACAAATGGTATATTATTACATAACAGCTCTTGATTACTTTCTTACGCCTGTAGTAATATTGATTGTTTATTTGTTCGCAATAGCATTCAGAAATCGTCATTACCCACCAGGGCATCCCTGGAGGGCGTATTTCATGTCGGGTCTTACTGTTAAAATTATCGGTGCGCTTACTATTGCCCTCGTTTATCAATACTATTACGGAGGAGGTGACACCGCGAATTACTTCTATCATGCCAAGATCATTAACAGCGCATTTGCGGATAACCCGATCAAGTGGGTCAGTTTATTGTTGCATATACCACCATGGTATGACGGAGACTACTCGTTCTACATTTCACAGATGTACTGGTATGAATCTCCGCCTGAGTATATCCTGTGTTCTATTACAGCCTTCATCAGCTTCTTTACTTACACTACCTATTTGCCCGCATCTATCCTTTTTGCTGCCTTGTCTTTTACGGGCATCTGGGCACTCTTCCGCACATTTACAGGTTTGTATCAGTTCAATGCCCGCCAGATAGCCATCTGCGTGTTGTATATTCCAAGCCTTGCATTGTGGGGTTCAGGTATTTTCAAAGATACTATTTGCCTGGGGGGTATAGGCTGGCTGACTTATGGGGTATTCCGTATGTTGGTACTTCGTGACTTTAGTTATAAAAATATCATCCTTACTGTTATCAGTTTTTACCTGATATATGTGATCAAGGTTTACATTCTTATGGCGTTTCTGCCAGCCCTTACCTTATGGATATTGTTTAACTACCTACAGGGTGTGCCAAACAGGATCATGCGTTTTATAATTCGTATGTCGGTGATAGCACTTTGTGGCCTTGGATTCGTGTTTATAGGAAATAAACTGTCTGATTCTCTTGGTAAATACTCCCTGGATAACGTGGCGCAGACGTCTGCGGTTACCCGGGATTGGATCAACACGGTATCTTTGGAAAGTAATGAAAGCTCGGGCTATACGCTGGGTGATTTTGACCCTACCCTGGGAAGTATGTTAAAGAAGCTGCCTGCTGCCATAAATGTGACTTTATTCAGGCCTTATTTGTGGGAAACGAAAAAGTTCATCACACTTCTTGCAGCTCTTGAAGCCCTTGCGTTCTTGCTTATCACCATAAAAGTGATCATAGCGGTGGGCCCGATAAGGATATGGCGTGCGATAGCGGATGACCCTACGATACAGTTCTGTCTGATCTTCGCCCTGATCTTTGCCTTCGCGGTGGGTATATCAACATATAACTTCGGATCCTTGTCCAGGTACCGGATACCTTGTTTGCCGTTCTATGCGTTCTCATTGATCCTTATTTATTACAGGTATAACCCACCTGAGAAAAATCTGTTCTCACTGAGGTTGTAACAGGTTTGCAGATTAGCTAAAAAGTTTGATGAAATTTTCTTTCTGAGATTGTATACTGAATTCAGCTACGATCTTATTACGACCATTTTTGCCAAGATTTTTACGTAACTGTGTATCAGCAATGAGCTTGCGGAGATGATCTTCCCATTCTTGGTTATTCGAAGCAATAAATCCATTTACACCTTCCTGTATAATTGCTTTGTTAACTCCCACCGGGCTAGCAATAGCAGGTATACCCAATGATAAATACTGAATCAGCTTAAAACCACACTTTCCTTCGCTCCATGCATCGGCTTGTAATGGCATAAGGCCAATATCCATTTTCAATAAATCATCTATTTCGCTTGTTTCATTCCATTCGATGAATTGAAAATTCTTTAGGGACAGGGCAGGGTTTTTATTGGCGATTACCAGGAAAGTAAAATCAAGCTCATCCTGCAGTTTTTGCAGAATGGGGACAAGCATATCCAGGTAGAAGAGGGTAGACTGGCTGCCTGTCCAGCCCACAACGGTTTTACCATCTCTATGTTCTTTCAGTTTATTGTGCATGGTTTCAACATCCACACAGGTAGGAACAAGAACTGTGTTTTTATTATACTGCGATGCATAATTGCACAAGTATTCATTACCCCCTGCTATTTTATAAGACCATTTGCAGATATACTTCACTTTCCAGTTGCACTTAAGGGAAGATGCTATTTTGTTCTCTGATGAAGTGTTGGGTATCCAGATAGCATCATCAAAGTCGTAGATCATTTTCTTGCCCCATAGTTTTGATACGACCCACTCAAATACGGGTGGGCCCAGAGGTGCAGCCTCACGATGCACAAATACATAGTCGTACCTGGGTACATCAAACAAAACTGTTTTTATGCGTTTCAAATAACCTTTTGTTATACCGAGAGCTTTTTGTAAGGCAGATCCGCCCTTATATAATATATTCCATGTAGCTTCATCCATGAATGGAGCCAATTTGTATTCAATACCTGCCTGCTTAAGATAAGGTAAGTACAATTCTACCCTGAAACGCTGGGAAGGCGCCAGTTTTAAAGGATATGGAACAAGAAATAAAACTTTTTTAGCCACTTATATAAAAGTATGGGTATTGTATCATTTTGACAATAGTTTGTAAACGGACTCATAATGCTCAATTCCCTTTTGCAAACCATAAAACTCAATAGCACCTTGCCTGATATCTGCTGCTGAGAATTGTTTTGAAACCAGGACATCTATTGCATTTTGATAATTTTCTTCTGTAAAATTATCTATTGCTACTCCCGATTTATACTTCTGCACAACAAAGCCGGTATCGCCCACATTTGTATTGCATACTACGGGTACCCCCATGGCCATGATCTCTCCCTGTTTGGTGGGGGACGATGCTTTTTTTGAAAAACATGGCTTGATGAAAAATATACTATAATTCATGAGGCTAATATAGAGTGGCACTTCTTTTCTGCTTGCTGGCCTTATGATAATGGAGTGTTCATCAATATTTAAAGAACGGGCTTTACTCAAAACCATTTCCGGGGGCTCTGTAGTTACAAAAAGCATTTTGGCATTAGGCAACTTGCTTTTTAACTCAATAAAAAAGTCCAGCATTTCATCCAGCATATACCAGGTGCCAATAGAGCCCACATAACCCAGGAGCTGATCTGATTTGGAAATATTAAGTTGTTTGTAAAGGCTATCCTTTTGCTCTTGTGATATTTTTGAAGGATCAAATAACTCAGTATCTACACAGCAGGGTATAACTGTTATTGGCACAGGTTGGTTTCTCAGGCTATCCCATGAATGTATTTCTTCTTTGCCAAGATAAGTAAGGGAAATGATATGGTCAGCCTCTTCAAAATATTGCTTCTCTTTCTTTTTGAAATATTTATAAATGGTATTGTACAAAGGATTTTTTAAATTCCACAAACCACCTTCAACGCGTTCATCAGCCCAAAATCCCCTCATATCGAACAGGAACTTAGTGCTGAACTTATGTTTCATATCAAGCCCTATCATCGCAGATATATAACTTCTGCAATGCACAATCCTAAACTGAAACTGTTTGTGTAAGGCATACGCTTTTTTTCTTAGTGCCTTAATGTCTTTAATAGTTGACAGGACAGGTGGCTTGGAAGTGTAGCCTATTGGCTGCCAGTTAATGCCAGCATTTTTGCAAATAGTTTCTATGATGCCTTTGTTCTGATCAAACCTGGCAGGCTTTTCACAGCTTAGCAGGGTAATAAGGTAGCCCCTGGCAGCGAGGCCACACAAATAGGGTAACACCTGCGATTGGCCCAGGGGATCTGTCATGCCGTCGTAAGAAATATACAGAACATTTACTTGTTCAGACATGGCTTGTATTTTTTGTTGTATCAACTATTTCAACGTTCATCATTTTTTGCCTGTTCTTTTTTCTCTTGTATCTCAGGTACTGGTAAACAGGAAATACTTTGTTATTGTCTATCCATTTCATCAATTTGCCTTTCCAGTCGTCCTCAAGATACTGAATAGTTGATTTTGCATCAATAACGTCCACCAATCTCGGGTAGGCACACCTGAAACTCTCAAAAGAGCCATTTTTTCTAAACTCGCCCCAGGAATCTGCAGTGTATTTGATCGGTAGTATGGATGCTGACAAAGTTTTGCAGGCATCTAAAGTAATAAGATAGGCAGCAGCACTGATAGGCTGCATCATATCAGCAACTTCATAGAGCTTATGACCTTTATCAAATTCAATGCCTGTATTTTTAACTAGTTGTAAAGGTTCCCAGCTTTGATAAAAAAGGGATATGACTTCATTTTTTTTGAGTTTGGGCACCAGGGATTCAATATGTTTTTCAAACCCTTTTTTAAGAACTACATCATCTTCAAATATGATAGCATACGGCAACTGCCTGCGAACAATTTCTTTATAAATATTATAGTGAGACAAGGCACAGCCAATGGCACTTCGTGTTAGCCAGTTAGGACTGTTTTTAACAGCCTCAATATTGCAGCAAGCTGCTACATCATCTTCGCTCAGGTCTTTGCCGTATATTGCATCGTACCACTCAAAGGCCAGCCCTATTTTCTTAAAATGCGCTTCCAGTCGCCTCCTTCTTTCTGAAGAATTTTTTAAGCTGATAACAAAAACAGGAATCTGAGTCGCCATTTTTTTCTTTACGAATTGTTTTTTAACCACCAATGAAGAATGATCAATAACCAGATCCGGTTATATAAATAATCCTTACCATTATTGAAATCAGCCAGGAGCTCTCTGACTTTCCCCGGCTCAACTACGCCGTACTCCTTAATTATAGCCTCATTAAGATAATCACTTATCATGTATTTTAGTGGCCCTTGCAGCCATTCTCTTAAAGGAATAGCAAAACCGCGTTTGGGTCTGTTAAACATTTCCATCGGCACAAGCTCGTACAAGACTTTTTTCATCAGGTATTTGGTGCCATATTCTTTGTTCACTTTTAAATTGTAATCCAGGTTCAGCCCAAACTCTATAATACGTTGGTCCAGCAAGGGTACACGCGATTCCAGCGAATATTGCATACTTGCTCGGTCCACTTTTACAAGCAGGTCATCCTTAAGATAATTCTTAAAATCCCAAAGTGCCTGCAGGTCAGCAGGGTTCATACCCTTGATGTCCACATTCAAAGTATTGATTCCTTCAAAATTAAATGATGGATCAATTAGTAAGGAATTCAATTCCCTTTCACTGAAATAGTATTGTTCCTGGGAGAATATATGAGTATGCAATCTTTTAGAACTGATGTAGTCAAATAAAGCGCCGCCACGTTGATACCTGTTTCCCATCATTTGGGTAAGGTGATAGACCTGCGAACGGAATGTTTTCAACAAAGGGTTTTGCAAACGTTTTGCCCAGGTATACATGCCATAGCCCTGGAACATTTCATCTCCTCCGTCTCCTGAAAGTGTAACCGTTACTTTTTGACGAGCCAACCTTGATACCAGCATAGTTGGAAAAGCGGATGAGTCAGCAAAAGGTTCATCATACACATCCAGCAAAGAAGGTATCAATTCTAAAATATCGTTTACCGAAACTTTAAAGGTCTGGTGGTCTGTATTTAAATGTTTGGCTATGGCTTCGGCATAAGGTGATTCGTCATATTTGTTTTCATTAAAACCGATGCTGAATGTCTTTACCTTTTGTTTAGATAATTTGCTGGCTACGGAGGTGACAAGGCTGGAGTCTATGCCGCCGCTAAGAAAAGTACCGAGCGGCACATCGCTGACCATTTGGCTTTCTACCACTTCAAATAAAATGGCCTTATATTTTGAAAAAGCTTCTTGTTCAGATTTTACAGGCGATGTTAAGAAATGTTTTTCGGGGCTCCAATATTCATTTATTTCAAACTTTCCTGTATTGATATCTAATACGGCATAGCGAGCTGAAGGGAACTTGTATACTTTTTTAAAAATAGTTAGTGGTTGCGGTATAAAGCCAAGATGGAGAAAATGGGGTATCGCTTCCTTGTTGATTTGTAGCTCATTTTGTTTGCCAGCCAGTTTAAGGGACTCTTTGATCACTTTTATCTCAGAACCAAAAATGAAATCAGTTTCGTCCCAATAATAGAACAAGGGCTTTATCCCTACCTGGTCACGCGCAATAAATAATTTATTTTTTTCCTGGTCGTATATCGCTAAAGCAAACATACCATTGAACCATGCAAATGAATCTGTCCCGAATTTTGAAAATAATTCCAATATTACTTCGGTATCGCTATGTGTTTTCCAAGCCTGCCCCGGCAACTTTGTTCTCAGCTCGTTAAAATTGTAGATCTCCCCGTTGTATACCATAATGTATCGGCCATTGGCTGAATACATGGGCTGATTGGCAGTGTCTGAAAGATCAATAATGCTCAGGCGGCGGTGTCCGAGAAATACTTTAGATGTATTGTCTGTGAAATAGCCTGCTGCGTCCGGCCCGCGATGCAATAAGGTATCGGTAGCTTTTTGCATTGCCTGCCTGTCAATCCCGTTCTTAGAATATGCCCCTGCTATTCCACACATTTTAGTTGGATGATTTTTTAAACAATAAAAATTTAATGATCACCATACCCCTTTTTGTAAATATGGCCCAAGGGGCATATTTTATGGCACGGATAAAGTGATACAATGCTCTTTTTTTCTTTCCATCCATTGCAAGGTGTAGCGAAACATAAGTGAGCCAGTGAGCTACCACCGAATTCTTATAAGGACCAAAAACTTTCTGAACAGCTTTGTCCTGGAACGCATATTTTATTGCAAGTCTTTTTCTTTGTATCAAACGTTCTTCGCTTACATGAATCACACTGCGGGTATCATGTTCTATCAGCCGCCCTATTACATGGTGGTCTGTACGTAAACCGTAATTTGCCGCAAGGCGTATCCACAATTCCCAATCTTCAGAGCCCGATAAAGCCCTGTCCGGATTGAATTGATGCGTTTGAAAGACTTCTCTTTTAATAAATACACCCATACAACTTAATGGGTTGCCTTTAATCAGTAAGAAGGGATTGTTGTCTTTTATGTCATTAACATTTTTTGATACATGGTCTGTAGTGCCAATATCATAGGCCATATGAAGAAAGACCGGGTAAGCCATCTTCTTTAGCGCTGCTGCTGCATATTTTAAAGCATTGGGGTATAGTTGGTCGTCGGAGTCGAGGAAAGTAATATAATCTCCTTTAGCGCGTGCAGCTCCGTAATTTCTTGCTGCTGCTCTTTCTTCATTTTGTTTTTTATAATAATGAAGATTTGTCGCTTTGATATGGTTGAATATTGATTCTGTATTGTCGGTACTTCCATCATCCACCACAATTACCTCAAAATCAGGGTAGTCCAGTTTTAATACATCAGGTATGGTTTTTTCAAGAAACTCAGCCCTGTTATAGGATGGGATTATAATGCTAATATATGGATCAGGCTGTTTCATAGAGATGATTTAGTTTAGTGATCATTTTTTCCAATGAAAAATCCTTTGCCGTTTCTTTCCCTTTTTGTTGCAGGGTTTGTTGCAATTGTTTGTCTGACAATATAGCCTTTATCCCTTCTGCTATAGCGCCGGAGTCTTTATACTTTACCAGCCATGCGTTTTGCTTGTGTATCAATATATCATTTGCTATGCCTGAGCAAGTCGCCACAAGGGGTATGCCTGCTGCCAATGCTTCGATATATACCTGCCCGAAAGCTTCCGAGTGCTCATCAATCGGCGTGTGTACACATACGTTCATCAGTTGATAAGCGGCAGGCATATCAGGCTCAAATGCAATCGTTCTGTAATTGTGTTCGGGTAATTGTTTCAGTAATGCTTTGATTTCTTT